>ONCN01000142.1 GCA_900316335.1 uncultured Eubacteriales bacterium
TGTTCAGCGGTCTGTCTCTCGCCTCCGCCGAAGAAGCCCAGGTCTGGAAGCTGGCTGACGGCGTTGAGATTGGCAAGACCTACGTCATCGTGGCGGACGGCAAGTACGCCATGACCAACGAAGAAGTCGCAGGTCTTCGGACCTACGGCGACGCAAGCACGACCCGCGGCGCGAAGGAAGTGACCATTGCCGATGGCGTGATCACCAGCGACGTGGACGATACCATGAAATGGACCTTTGCAGAAGTGCCCGGGTTCACTGCGTATGACGGACAGGCTGTGTATCATCTTCTGGACAGCACCGGTAAGCTTCTGCGCCGGGGCAGCGCCTCAAGAAGCAACGCCGCTCTGATTTTGGACAGCAGCGTATCCAAGAACGCCCGGTACTACACCTGGTCGGCAAAGGCTTATGAAGGCCTGGATGCAACCTACTGCCTGTACATCAACAGCGAGCAGGCATACGGCAAGGATTACCCCTGCTACCTGCACGGCGAAGAAAAGGGCTTTGATATTCCCGGCGGTCTGCAGCACCGCTCGGAGAGCACCGCCTTTGACTTCATGAACGCAGAAGCCTGCTCTCACATCCAGTTCTACACCCTGGCCTCTGACGAGGGCGGCGACGAGGAGACTCCCATCGAGCATCCCGAGCTGCCCATCTTTGAGAACCCCGAGTATTCCTTCAAAGAGCGCGCGGCGGACCTGGTTGCCCGTATGAACCTCACCCAGAAGGCCTCGCAGATCTGCAGCCAGAACGCGCCCGCGATCCGGGCAGAGCAGCTCGGCGGCGGCGCTTTGAACGTGCCCGCCACCAAGAATTTGGGCGGCTACACCTGGTGGTCTGAGACCCTGCACGGATGCATGGGCGGCGTCAACTACCCCCAGAACACCACCGTGGCTTCCACCTGGAACCCCGAGCTGTACTATCAGGAATCCACCAACATCGGCCAGGAAATCCGCGAGCTGAAGCGGACCAACCTGAACTTCTATTCGCCCACCATCAACATGCACCGTGACCCCCGCTGGGGCCGCAACGAGGAGTCCTACTCTGAGGACGTTTACCTCACCGCGAAGATGGGCACCGCCTGGGTCACCGGCCTGGAAGGCAAGAACCTCGACGGCACCGTCAAGGATCCCGACGGCTATCTGATGGCCCACTCCACCATCAAGCACTACGTTGCCAACAACAACGAAGGCGCATCCTCGGGCGACACCACCGGCCGTCTGAGAGCCGGCGCCATCGGCAGCCTGCGTGCGCTGCGTGAGTACTACGCGCTGCCCTACGGCGAGATCATCCGCAACGCGGACGTGTCTTCCGTTATGACGGCCTACAGCTACTACGGCATCGCCCCCGGCAAGTTCGATCCCAGCTCTTACAGCTCCTATCTGATGGACACCCTGCTGCGTGAGGTCTACGGCTTCGACGGCCACATCACCGGCGACTGCGACTCTGTCAACTCCATGCAGAACCTGGGCTACATCAACCCCCGCACCGGCAAGGAGCTCACCGCAGCCGAAGCGCTGGCGGGCGCGCTGGCCCACGGCGAAGACCTCGAGTGCAACGGCGGCCACAGCTCCGAAGGCTCCGGCACCAGCGGCTTCCACACCAGCTACAAGGCCCAGATCAACAACATGATGGGCATCGAGACCGACAAGGGCACCTTCACCGAGAACACCGTGGATATCGCCCTGCATCGTCTGATGACCGCCCGTATGGAAACCGGCGACTTTGACGGCGACATCCAGATCAAGCTGGACGCTGCAAACCGCAGCTCTTCTGAGCTCAGAACCACCGTCCGTCGTCCCCTGGTCGAGCAGATCAACGCCGAGGGCGTGGTCATGCTGCAGAACAAGGACAACTTCCTGCCGCTGAATTTGACCGAAAGCGGTGTGAAGTCCGTTGTCATCGTGGGCGCCTGGCAGACCAACGGCAGCACCGGCCTGTATGCCCAGGCCTCCAGAAACGAGCTGAACATCCAAAGAGGCATCACTGAGGCCATCCAGAAGATCAATTCTGAGCTGACCCCCACCTATATCACCAGCAACACCCTGACCGACGAAAACAAGCAGGCCATCGCGGCGGCCGACGTGGCCATCGTGGTCTGCGGCACCTCCAGCAGCTACTCCCAGGAGGACCACGACCGTACCTCCACCGCTCTGCCTGCGGAGCAGGAGACTCTGGTGGGCGACGTGGCTGACCTGAACCCCAACACCGTCGTCGTGATGGAGACCTGCGGCCCCATGCGTGTCAACCGCTTCCAGAGCAAGGTCAAGTCCATCCTGTGGTCCAGCTTCCAGGGCCAGTGGAAGACCGGCTTCGGCGCGATCATCACCGGTGCGGCGAACCCCTCCGGCAAGACCACCGACACCTGGTACAACGAAGTCAACGACACCGGCGTGTCCGACGTGCCCGCCATCACCGACTATGAGCTGTATCCTGCCGAGGGCAAGAATGGCCGTACCTACATGTACTACAACGGCGAGAGCAAGCCCAGCTATCCCTTCGGCTACGGCCTGAGCTTCACCACCTTTGCCTACTCCGATCTGACCATTGACAAGACTGCCTATGACGCCAACGACACCGTCAAGGTCAGCTTCAAGGTCAAGAACACCGGCTCCGTGGCCGGCAAGGAAGTCACCGAGCTCTACGTTGCCCAACCCGAGGCCCCCGCTGCTCTGAAGCGGCCCATCAAGCGTCTGGAAGGCTTCCAGAAGGTTGAACTTCAGCCCGGCGAGACCAAGACCATCACCATGGACGTCAAGATCGAGGATCTGGCCTTCTTTGACGAGGCTGCCGACTGCTTCGTGGTCGACACCGGCAAGTACCAGGTCCAGGTCGGCACCAACAGCGACGCGGCTGCCGAGCTGACCACCGACTTTACCGTCTCCGGCACGCTCACCGAGACCCCCGCGGTCGTGACCATCAAGGCCAACGCCGAGGGCGACGCCGAAAAGGGCATTGAGCAGCGCCTGATCTACGAGAAGAACGTGGAAGTCGACCCGCAGATCACCGTCGCCATGAACACCGAAAAGCTGTACGGCTACATCATCAAGGATCAGCAGTCCAGCATCAAGCAGATGAAGTCCTGCGCTCTGCCCGAGGGCATGACCGTCACCTACAAGTCCAACCGTCCCTCTGTCCTGAAGGTCGAAGGCGACAAGATCAAGACCGTGGCTCCCGGTGTTGCCACCTTGACCGCCACCGTCACCTACAACGGCGTGACCGCCACCGGCGAGGCTGTTATCTACGTTATGACCGATATCAGCGCCGCTGAGATCACCGTGGACGGCAAGCCCGTTGAGAAGTTCAGCCCCGACAAGTATAAGTACACCGTGAAGCTCGACTCCGACAAGGTCATCCCCGTTGTCGCAGCCACGGCTGTCAACCCCGCGCTTGAGGTTGTGGTGAACCAGGCTGCCGAGCTTCCCGGCGAGGCCACCGTGGTTATCACCGACCCCGAATCCGGCGTGAGCGCAACCTACACCATCGTCTTCAAGGTTTCGCCCCCGCAGTCCGGCACCTATGTGCTGGCCGACACCGTTGAGGCCGGCAAACAGTACGTCATCGTCTCCAACGGCTACGCGCTGACCAACGAGGTCGCCAACGTCTCCACCGCCTACGGCGGCGTGTCCCTGGCATCCACGCCGGTCACCGTGGAGGGTGATCTCATCACCTCCCCCGTGACCCCCGATATGATCTGGGACTTCAGCGAAGGCACCTCTTCGTCCAACAACGGCTATGAGACCGGCTACTTCCTGACCTGCGGCGACAGCAAGTTCCTCTCCCGCAACGGCCCCACCAACGGCAACCCTGCGCCGCTGAACACCAGCACCTACGACGCAAGCAACGTGGCAACCAAGCCGCAGTACTGCTACTGGGTGGTGCAGGATCTGGATGAAGAGGGCAACAAGGCCGTCTTTGTCACTGGCACCGGCGAATGGACCTTCGCGCTGCGCGGCGCTGAGGAAGGCTTCGACGCCCCCGGCAACTCCAACGCCAACACCATCGCCCGCCAGAACCCCGTCAAGCTCTATGAGCTCATCGGCGGTCTGCACGACATCGACTTCACCAAGCCTGAGGACGCGTCCAAGTTTGACGTGATCAACAAGGACACCGCCGCCATCGTGGAAGGCGAGGGCGTGACCCTGACTGTCACCGCCGACGCCTTTGAGCCCATCACCTCCGGCTGGGGCGAGAGCGCCACCGTCACCGAGTCCACCCCCAAGGACCTCATCAAGATCCCCGTGGCCGGCGACTGGACCGCCACGCTGACGCTGGAGTATGACGTCAACGGCGTGCAGTGGGCCTTCAACAACTACTTTGCACTGTGTGCCATGCAGGGCGAAGACTACAAGAACATGGCCGGCATCCGCGGCTCCAACAACGTGTTCCAGGATTTCCTGCGCAAGGATGGCACCAACGCCGAGAACATCATCCCGACGCCCGGCTTCATGGATTCGCCCGAAAACGGCTTCACCGAGAACGGCACCTACTTCCTGAAGCTGCAGAAGGAGGGCACCACCTATACCGCCTCCTGGTCCATGGACGGCGACGAGTTCAACGAGCTCTTCGTCCTGGAGGACACCGGCATCGAGGCCGACAGCATCATCATCGACGCTTACAAGACCTCCAACCTCGGCTTCGGCGGCGATTCGAGCTGGAAGTTCATCCTCAAGTACATGGAGTTCGAGGGCGGCCAGGCTGTGCCTGCAACCACCAGACCCGAGGTTGCCGACATCACCGTGGATGGCAAGGACATCGGCTTTGATCCCGAAACCTCCCACTACGACATCGTTGTGGACGTTGACAGCGACAAGGCCCCCGTTGTGGCCGCAACTGCCGGCAACGCCGAGACCACCATCGAGATCGAGCAGCTCAACGGACCCTTCGGCACCGCCACCGTTACCGCTACCGCTGGCACCCGCAGCAAGGTTTACACCGTGAGCTTCGGCCACGCGCTGCAAAACGACTACTTTGCCGACGGCGACTATAACGAGGATCTGTGGACCATCCTGAACCCCGACGAAGAGACCTGCGCCATTGAGCAGGGCAAGGGCATTGTACTTCCCACCCAGACCGCGAACATCTACAACAACGGCACCGGCTGGAAGAACTGCTTTGTCACCTCTGCCATGAGCAACTGGGAGGCCGTGACCAAGGTCGTCTTCCCGGTGCGTCCCAGCGTCAACTATCAGCAGGCCCAGGTTCTGATCTGGCAGGATGACGACAACTACCTGCGGCTGAACCTCCAGAGTCAGACCAGAGACAGCGTGCCCACTCTGATTTTGGAGCCCGGCCGTGAGTCCGGCGGCAGATTTACCGCCGCCGCCACCACCACCATTGAGCCTGCGGCAGACAATTCCGTCACCGTCTACTTCAAGTTCAAGAAGGACGGCAACAACTACACCGGCGCGTACAGCCTGGACGGCGAAACCTACACCGAGATCCTTACCGCCGAGGGTGTGAGCTACAACGATCCCAAGCTGGCCCTGTTCTCCTCCATGAACGAGGAAGGCGAGCAGACCGACACCTGCTATGAGTACGTCTACGTTGTGGCCCGCGACGGCCTGCAGCCCGAGTTCGGCGAGATGCTGACCTGGGCGGCACAAAACGCAGCGGACTATATGGCTGCCTCTCTGCCCGAGAAGACCGCTGAGGCCCTCACCGTCAAGGCGCCGCACGGCTACAACGTGGAGTTCGTCACCGACAATGAAGCCGTCATCGCCAAGGACGGCACTGTGAAGCCTGCGGACAAGGATACCGCCGTGAAG
>ONCN01000026.1 GCA_900316335.1 uncultured Eubacteriales bacterium
GGCGTATAGAGCGGATAGTTGTGGTATTTTTCCAAAAAGATCCTCGGCTCCGCCATGCGGAAGCGATAGATCGACTGCTTTACGTCGCCCACCAGCACCAGGTTTTCCTCCCCGCGCGACAGGGCGCGGAAGATGCTGTCTTGCACCTCGTTGGTGTCTTGATACTCGTCAACCATGATCTCGGCAAACCGCTGTGAGAGCGCGTGTGCCGTCTCGGTCGGCGCGCCGTCAGATGGCCGCAGCAGCAGCCGCACCGCGCCGTGCTCCAGATCGGAAAAGTCCATCACGTGCAGCCGCCGCTTCTCAGCGGCATAGCGCAGGGTAAAATCCGAAACCAGCGAAAACAGCCCCTGCATGGCAAGGCCTGTCTGGCCAAGATCCGACAAAACCTCCGCCGAGGAACCGTAAAAGCGCGCAAGCTCGCCCCGGATTTCCTCCTGCGCGTCGCTGCGCAGGGCCTTGAAGCGGGTCTGCAGCTCCGGCGCGGGGCAGTTCCGCACGCCCGGCAGCCTGGGAAAGCCCCAACCCCGGTCCCGCGCAGAAACGATCTCGTCCCACGTATCGCACGCGCCCAGTGACGCAATCGCCTCCATCGCCGCGCGGCAGGCCCCAGCATAGGCGGCCATGCCCTCGGTCAGTTCCAGCTTCGGCAGCAGGGCGGAGAGCTCCTTGTGGCGTTGCCGCAGCACAGCCTGCAGCCTGCCGATCAAATACGCGCCCCAGGGAGTGTCCTGCGCGGTGGGATAAAGGTCTGTGTCCATCGTTTTGGCGCAGCTTTTGATCCAGCGCTCCGGGTAGAGCCTGCACTGGCTGGTGTCGTACACGCCCTCAATCAGCCGCTCGATCTGCCGGTCGTCGCGCCCCGCACCCAGGCCGTCCACCAGGGTCCGAAGCGGCGGATCGTCCGCTATTTTACCATAGCGTTCGTCCAGCAGCCGCCGGAGGCACTGCGTCCGGATCTCGCGGCACTCAGACTCCTCCGCCACGCGGAAATCCACCGGCAGATCCAGATCCAGCGCAAACTCCCGCAAAAGTTCCGCACAAAACGCGTGTACGGTCGAGATCCTGGCTAAATACACCCGCCCAAGCTGCCGCTGCAGATGCTTGTTCTCCGGCTGCTCGGCCAGACGCGCCGACAGCTCCCGGGCGATCCTGGCCCGCAGCTCCGAGGCGGCCTTTTTGGTGAAGGTGATGATCAAAAATTCGTCTACGTCCCGGCTCAGCTCCGGGTCCAAAATCTGGTCAAGCAGACGGCTGACGAGCACCATCGTCTTGCCCGAGCCCGCCGCAGCGGAGACCAAAATCGGCCCGCCCGGGCTTTTGACAGCCCAGCTTTGGCTTTGTGTCAGCTTAGCGTCCATGGCGTTCCTCCTCCTGCTCCAGCTCCTGCCAGAAGCGTTCTCTTCTGGTGGCGCTTAACACCCGCAGCGGCACGCTGCCGCTGTCCACATGGCAGACCGTTCGGTATTCGCACCATTTGCAGGCCCAGTGCTCCTCCCCGCGGTAGTAGGGATTCGGCGCAAGCTCGCCCTGGTAGATTTCGTCTGTCATCTGCCCAAGCGAGCGCTCCACGTGTCGCCGCAGCAGCCGAAGCTGCTCGGGGCTTGCCACATCGCCCTGCAGCGTGGGCGCCTCGCCCTTGGCTTTTTTGTATTTGACCGGCAGATATTTCTTTTCCTCGCCGGGCTCCATGGCCTCGATGACCTCCTCGTCGCCCAGAACCAAGCCCTTACGCCTGAGCTCAGAGCGACGGTCCTTTTCGGCCTCCTCCGGGCTCAGCCGGCCCTTTGCCGCGCGCACAGGGTAGCGGGCAGGGAAGTACATCACCCCGGCCGGCAGCGCAGGCCGACCGAAATACGCCCGGCTTTGGTCTGTGAGGGTAAACAGATAGATCAGCATCTGCAAGCCCATACCGCACAGAAGATCCGTATAGTCAAAATCCTTTCGCCCGGTCTTATAGTCCACAACGCGCAGATACGTGCGCCCGTCCGGGGCGGTGTAGAGATCCACCCGGTCCACCACGCCCGTGATGCGGCACTGGGCGTACTGCCCGGCCAGGGTGATGGCGTGCTCGTCAAAGAACGGCAGCTCAAACCCCTCGGGCACAAAGCGCGACTGGCGCAGCTCCTGCCACAGCTCGCGCACCACGGCATAGACCTCGTCAAAGCTGCGGCGCAGAATATAGTCGGTGCGGGGGCTTGCGTCCTCGCTCTCGCCCAGCGTTTGAGCCACAAAGGCGCGGATATAGGTCCGGGTGAGCTCCGTCAGCCGAGGCTCGGTGATTTCGGCAAAGCCGCCCTCGCTCTGCACCTGGCGGCAGAGCTTTTCAAGCACCTCGTGCACAAAGGTGCCAAACAGCGGCGCGTCGATCCGGGCCTGCTTGCGCTCCTTTGCGCGCAGACCGTAGTCGAGATAGTAGGCATATTTGCAAGAGGCATATTTGTCGATTTTAGAGGCTGTCAGCTCGATCTGCCTGCCATACAGCCCTGCGACGGTCTCGGCGCGCAGCTTGCCGGGCTGATAGGCCGCAAGGTCGCGCAGCCTTGCCTCGGGCTGTGCAAGCTCCGGCAAACGCGCAAACAGACGCCGCTTTTTGAGCTCGTCCATGCCGCATATGGCCTGCGCCGCCTGCTCGGGCCGCACCGGCAGGGGAGGGGCCTGCCAGATCCGGCAGGCAGGGAACATCCTTGCGATCCGGGTGAACAGATAGCTCTCAGACCCGGTCTGCGCGCTCAGATACAGGCTCTTTTGCCCGCCGGTGAGCACCATCCCGGCCGTGAGCAGCTCGCGGTCCACCTGCGCGCTCCGATCGGGGGCCAAAGTGAGCCCAAGCTCGGTCAGAACCTTGCGCTCTGCGTCGGTCAGAAGCCCGCCTGCGGCCGCGATTTGCGGCAGCGCGCCATCGTTTGCGCCCAGCACAAACAGATGGCTTGCCCGGCTGTGGCGCAGATCCGGCACCGAGCCGACGCGCACGCAGTCGAGACTTGCCGGAATGGTGCTCACATGGTGCTGGCTCAGCGCCGCGCGGAAGAAGCGGAAAAAATCCTCTGCCGAGCGCACGCTTTTGCTCAGCACGCCGTAGATCTGCTCCACTGTGGAGATCAAAATGTCGTATAGCTGGGAATAGGTCTGCGCAAGCTGCAGCTTGCCCTCTGCCTGCAGGCGCTCTGCAAGCGCTCTTAGCTGCGTGTCAAAGCTCTGCCGCTCCAAAAACGCAGCAAGCGCGCGAATCTGCGCGCCGGTATTTTCGGCGGCCTGGATCTCCTGCTTGAGCGCAAGCAGCGGGCCGATCGCCTTGCAGCGCAGGGCCTCCAGGCCCGCAAGACGCTCGCTTGCCTGCTCGTCCAGCTTTTGGCCAAAGCCGTCCGGGTGGAGGGTAAAGGGCCGCTCCCAGTCCCGGCCGGACAGGTCCCACACATATGCGTAGTTGTAAAGCCGGTCCGCCTCGTCCCGGCTGATGCCGGAAAAGCCTGCGGCAAGATAATCTGCCACGGGCCCAAGCTCCATGCCGCAGCAGGCTGCCTCCAGGGCGGAGAGCACCCCCCGGATCACGGGCGAGGTGGCAAGCGCCTGCCTGCCGGAGAAGTAGCCCGGGATGCCGTAGCGCGCAAAGAGATTTTCCAGCTCAGGCTGATAGATGGCGGGCTCTGCGCAGGCCACCGCAATATCCCGATAACGGCAGCCGGACAAGACCAGCTCCTGGATCCGCCCGACGAGATAAAGCGCCTCCTGCGAGGGGCTGTCCGCGCGGCACAGTGTGATCTCATCGGTCGGCTGTGCAAACACAGCGCCGCTGGAGGAAAACAAGTGCCGTTTCAAATGCGCCAGCGCGCCCTTGCCGCCCGGATCCGGCAGCGCGGCAAAGACGACGTCCTGCTGCAGCCGCGCCGCCGCGCGGCGAAGCTGCGCCGCCGTGTGGCGCGGCACGCGATAGACCTCCTGTCCGCCCGTCGGGTGGTCAAAGGGCAAAAACACCGTGAGACTGTCTGCGCCGGACAGCAGCGCCTCCAAAACCGACAGCTCCTGCGCAGTAAAATCCGTAAAGCCCCAAACTGTGACGGCGCGGCCTTCTGCATAGTCACACGCATACAGCGCCTCGCGCAGCCGATCGGGCAGGGAAGCGGGATCCTGCTTGGCTCCCTGGCACAAAGCCTCATAGGTCTCCAAGATGAGCCCCAGCTCCTCCAGCTTCTGCCCAAGCGCGCCGGTGACGTGTCCCTTCGCCCGGTCAAGCGCGCTCTGATCCACGCCATAGCTCTTCAGCTCGTCCACCATATCCAGCAGCTTGATCAAAAACTCCGGCTTTGTCACGTGGCTGCCGTAGATCTTCAGCCGCGAGCGGATCTGCTCAAGCGCGCCTGCCATGGCGATCAGCCGTCCGCTCTGGTCCAGCGTGGGCACCGCCCCGCCGCCCGTGACGGCGAAGACCCGGTTTGCAAGGCGCGTAAAGCTCAAGACCTCGGCATAGCGGCTGATGGTGTCGCCGCCGAGCTGGCAGAGCATCCATTCGGTGTCAAAGGAGAACTGCTCCGGCACAAGCAAAATCTGGCGCGCAACGCCCTTTTTTGCCATGCGGCAGACGTGCTCCACCGCGGCGTTGTGAAGCTGCTGATGATCCGGCGCAGAAACGATACGCAGCATAGAAGCCTCCTCAGGATGTGTTTGATCGTGGCAGGCCCGCGGCTGGATGCCGGGCCTGTTTTTTTCATTTTACCATAAACCTTCAAATTTGAACAGTAGTTTTTTCTTGCGTTGCCGCCCGTCATGGTATATAATAAAAGAAAAACCAGAGGAGGCGTACTATGAGGATCGGGATCGTTGGCGGCGGCGCTTCGGGCATGATGGCCGCCATTACCGCGGCATCCAGGCCTGAGCACCAGGTTCTGCTCTTCGAGCGGCAGTCCCGGGTCGGGCGCAAGCTGCTTGCCACGGGCAACGGCAGATGCAATCTGTCCAACCACCAGACCGCCCCGCAGCACTATCACGGGGCCAATCCGGACTTTGTCCTGCCCGCCTTAAAAGAATACTCCGTGGCCTCCACCCTTGACTTTTTCCAGACCCTGGGTCTGTACACCGTTGCAGAGCCGAGCGGTCGGGTCTATCCCTATTCCGACCAGGCCAACTCCGTGGTGGACGTGCTGCGCTTTGCCCTGATGCGCAAGAATATCGAGCTGCATCTTGGCGCCGAGATCACAAAGATAAAAAAGACCGAAGGCGGCTTCCTCCTCAAAACCCCGGAGGAAGAACACCCGGTCGACAAGCTCATCGTTGCCTGTGGCGGCGCGGCGGGCAGCAACCTCGGCGGCAGCCTGTCGGGCTACCAGCTTTTGCGCAGCCTGGGCCACCACTGCACCAAGCTCTATCCGTCTCTTGTGCAGCTCAAGACCTCCAGCGAGCTTGTGCGCTCGCTCAAGGGCGTGCGCGCAAATGCGGAGCTTGCGCTCCGCGTCGGCGGCAGCCTGCTTGCCAGAAGCGCCGGCGAGGTCCAGTTTACCGACTACGGCGTGTCCGGGCCTGCGGTGTTCGACCTCTCCCGGGCCGCCTCCACGGCGCAAAACGCGGTGCTGCATCTCAATTTTCTGCCCCAGATGAACGAAGACAATCTGCTCTCTGCGCTGTGCATCCGCATCTCCCGTATGCCGCAGCTCACCTGCGAGGATCTGCTCACTGGCGTTTTGCACAACCGGCTCGGCCGGGTGCTGCTCAAGGCCTGCGGCGTGCCCTCGGGCCAGCCGCTCTCGGCGCTGAACTGGCAGCAGCTCACCCGCGCGGTGGAGCTTTGCCACGATTTCACTTTGGATATCACTGGCACCATGGGCATGGATCACGCCCAGGTCACCGCCGGCGGTATCTGCACCCCCGAATTTGACCCCGAGACCCTGCAAAGCCGGCTCGTCCCCGGGCTCTATGCCTGCGGCGAGGTGCTGGATGTTGACGGCGACTGCGGGGGCTACAACCTCCAGTGGGCCTGGTCGTCGGGCATGCTGGCCGGACAACTGAGGTAACCCATGCTGACCATTCGAGATATAACCGTTCCCGCCCTCCATGACCCGGGCAGCCTGATCTATCTGGCCGCCCGGGCCTTGCGTCTGAGCGCGTCTGAGATCACCTCGCTCACCATCCGCAAGCGCTCGCTGGACGCACGCAAAAAAGATAATCTCCAATACGTCTACACCGTTGACGTTTCCACCCGCCACAGTGAAAACCGGGTGCTCAAGCAGTGCCGCAATCCCAAGGTGAGCCTTGCCAAGCCCTATATCTATCGCGTTCCCAAGCCGCAGCTTGTCCCTGCGCTGCGCCCCGTGGTGGTGGGCTTTGGCCCGGCCGGAATGTTTGCCGCGCTCTGTCTTGCCCTGGCGGGCCTTCGGCCCCTTGTGCTCGAGCGCGGGCAGGACGCCCAGACCCGCCGCGAGAAGGTCGAGACCTTCTGGCGCGAGGGAAAGCTGGACCCTTCCTGCAACGTCCAGTTTGGAGAGGGCGGCGCCGGGACCTTCTCTGACGGCAAGCTCAACACCGGCATCAAAAACGAGCGGCTGCAGTGGGTTTTGCAGCAGTTGGTCAAAGCCGGCGCGCAGGAGGAGATCCTCTATGACGCCAAGCCCCATGTGGGCACCGACGTGCTCTTCGAGGTGGTGCAGCGCCTGCGCGCGCGGATCGTTTCGCTTGGCGGCGAGATCCGCTTCGGCGCGAAGCTCACCGGGCTTGAAGCCGAAAACGGCCAGCTCACCGCCCTGCGCGTGCAAGAGGGCGACGAAAGCCGGACCATTCCCTGCCGCCAGATGATCCTGGCCCCCGGCCACAGCGCAAGAGACACCTTTACCATGCTGCATGATCTTGGCATCCCCATGCAGCCAAAGGCCTTTGCCATGGGCGTTCGCATCGAGCACCCGCAAGCACAGATCAACCTTGCCCAATACGGCCCCGAGGGCGCAAAGCTTGGGCTGCCCAGCGCCGATTATAAGCTCAGCGTCCATCTGCCCGAGGGCTCTGTGCACACCTTCTGCATGTGTCCGGGCGGCCAGGTGGTGGCCGCGGCCTCCGAGCCCGGCGGCGTCGTCACAAACGGCATGAGCCTTGCCGCCCGCGACGGCGAAAACGCCAACAGCGCCCTGCTTGTCACCTTGAAGCCCGAGGACTTCCCGGAGCCCGGCGTTCTGGGCGGCATGCGCTGGCAGCGCCGGATCGAGCAGAGCTGTTTTGCCCTGACTGAGGATTACCGCGCCCCTGCCCAGCGGGTGGAGGATCTGCTGCTGGGCCGTCCCTCCGAGGCGTTTGACAAGGTCCGTCCCAGCTACCGCCCCGGCGTGGTGCCCTGCGATTTAAACGAGGTCCTGCCAGACCGGATCACGCGCGCGCTCAAAGCGGCCCTGCCCGAGCTTGGCAAGCTTTTGCCCGGCTTTGACGATCCAGACGCGGTTTTGACGGCGCCCGAGACCAGAAGCTCCTCTCCCGTGCGGATCCTGCGCGGAGAGGACCGCCAGTCCACCGGCCTTGCAGGTCTGTATCCCTGCGGCGAGGGCGCGGGCTATGCCGGCGGCATCATGTCCGCCGCGGTAGACGGCCTTCTGTGCGCCGAGGCCTTGATCGCGGCCTGCCGGTAAAATCGCAAGAAAAACGACCTTCAGAAGCAGTTTGCGCTTCCGAAGGTCGTTTTTTTATGATTTTTTGGACAGCAGCTCCTGCAGATCTGCCAGAAAGCCTGCGTCCTCTTCGCTCAATCTGGCGTTGGCGTGCAGCGGCGTGCCGTCGGGCTCGGTGACGGTGATCTCCAGCACCGTGCCGGGGACGACCTCGCGCTTTGCCAGCGTCTCAAAATAGCGGATCAGCTTGGGGTGGCGCGCAGAGAAGCCCTCCCACTCGGCCTTGAGCCGAACCAGTTTGCTTGGGTTCATGGTGTACCTCGAATTGTTTGATCAGTCAAAGCCTGGGGTGAAATTCACCACCACGCCCTTGTCGCCCAGCACGCCGTCGTCGCGGATATAGGTGCCGTAGACGTTCACCTGCGCCAATACCGGGCAGTCTGAGAGCACCGCGATGTCGGTGATGTTGTTGTAGTCGGCGTTTACATAAGTCAGATGCTCCAGCCCGGCCAGACCGCTCAGATCGTTGAGGAAGTTGTGCGCGGCGCTGAATTTGACCAGCGCGCAGTCGGTGGTAAACGGCGGCACGGCCTGCACGTCGTTATAGTCGATGTTGATCTCCTCGAGCGCCTTGGCGTTGGCCAAAAAGTCCACGTTTGTGAGCTTGTTGTCGGTCATGACAAAGCTGACCAGATTTGTGCAGCCGGCCAGGGGAGAGGCGTCCTCCACCTGGTTGTTGGAGGCGTCCATCCGCTGCAAGGCCCGCAGCGCGCCGATTGCGGTCAGGGCAATGAGCTTGTTGTGCTCCACGTACAGCTCCCGGATCTCCGAGCAGACCGAAAGCGGGGTCACAGACTCCAGCGCGTTGTAGGAAAGGTCCAAAATCCGCAGATTTTTCAGTCCCGCCATCGGGGGCAGGGTGGTCAGCGCGTTCTGGCCCACGTACAGCTCTTCCAGGTTGCCGCAGGTGGTGAGCGCGGCGATGGAGTTGATGCTGTTGTCCCACAGATCCAGGGTCTTGAGCGCGGTGAGCTGGCCGAGGGCCGTGATGTTGCTCAACCCGCAGCTAGTGAGCTTGAGCCGCTCGAGGTTGCCGCAGGCGCCGATGACCTCCAGGTTCTCCGAGGTCAGCGCGCAGCGGTTGAGCTCAAGCACCTTCAGATCCGGCATCGACGCAAGCGGGGAGAAGTCCATCTCGGCCAGGTCGTGCCCCGTGATCCGCGTGAGGCCCGTGAAGTATTGCAGATCCTCCAGGGTGGTGAGCCCCTCGGGCAGCTCAAGCTCGGTGATCGACCACAGATCGTCGGTCTGCAGCTTGCGGCTGCCGCGGTGGAGCAGCTCCTGCACGTAATGCTCCAGCGTCGGGTCGGCAAAGGTCACGTCCTCAACCACGCCGGCCACGGTGTAGCCCACGTAGATCGCCGGGCTCACAAGCCCCTCGTCGTCCACAGCCACGGCGCAGACCTTGGTCTCACCGCCGGGGAGCTCCACCGGCGCGCTGTAAAGGTCGCGCGCCTGCGACGGATATTGCCCGTCGGTGGTGAAGTAGCAGGCCGCGTCGTCACCGGGCTCCAGCGAAACGGTGATATACTCGGAATAATACCCGCCCTCAGGGCTGATCTTGGGGGCAAGCGGCCGCCTGGAGGACAGCTCTGCAAGCACGGTGGGGTTCGCAATGTTGTCCAGCATCTGCTGGGCGTCCATGAGCTTGTCCTGCTCAACGTAGACCTTGCTCAAAGCCACATACAGCCGGGTGTCGTCGGGCGAGGCATAGATGGCGTTGACCAGCGTCCGCTCGGTCTGGGTAAAGTTTGAACTGTTGCGATAGGCCTGCGCCAGCTTCAGGGCCAGGTCCGCATCCTGGGGCTGCAGCTTGTTTGCCATCGAGAAGCTGTTGATGGCCAGGCGGTAGTGCTGCCCGGCCTCAAGCCAGTCGCCCAGCCGGATCAGCCCCTGGGCGGTCAGATCGGTGCGGGCCTGGAAGAAGAACCAGTAGCCCACAACCAGCAGCACCAGCACCAAAAACAGGGGCAGGATGATCTTGATTGCTTTTTTCATGCGTAAACTCCTTCGTAAATACGATGGAATGGGTCGCGGTAGGTCCCGCGTCCGCGCCGCGCTGCGGCGTTACCCCATATTATACCGGAAAGCGCCGAAAATGTCAAGATTTCGCCGGATTTGCGGCAAAACCGCCCACACCGCCGGAATATACGGTGTTGTTCCGAGCGCAGAAGGTCAGCTATGCGGCGCGCCGTCGTGCGCTGCGAAGAACCCGCGCACCGCGTCTTCATAGGCCGCCGGATCGACGGCATAGCTCAGCCCATGTGACGCGCCGGGCACGATCAAAAGCTCCTTCGGCCCCTTGGCCGCGGCATAGTTCTGCCGGCTCATATCCGTGGGCACAAACTTGTCCTCCGCACCGTGGATCAGCAAAACGGGGAGGTCCTTTTGCGCGAGGATGGTTCTTGTGTCCACCTCGGCAAGTCCGAGCCCGGTCCTGCGCCGGAAGATCGCCTCGCACACACGGGCGGCCCCGAACGGAATGTGGAAGTTGTCTTCATACACGTGCTTCCAGATCTCATAGGGGGAGGTAAACCCGCAGTCGGCCAGAATCCCGTGGACCGACTTGCCCAGATCCAGCGAGGCCGCCATCATCACCGTGGCCGCCCCCATCGAGATGCCGCAAAGATAAATCGGCAGCTCGGTGCCGAATCGTCCTTCCACGTAGCGCAGCCAGTACAGGCAGTCGTAGCGCTCGAGCGCGCCGAAGCACATATACCGTCCGCCGCTGTTGCCCAGCGCGCGCTGATCGGGGTAGAGGACCGTGCAGCCCTCCGCCTGCCAGAACGGCCAGCTCAGGCTGAAATCCCGGCTCCAGCACGAGCGCCAGCCGTGCATGGCGATCACAAGCCGCTTTGGCTTGTCTGCGTGCAGCACGTGGCCGCGCAGGGGCGTGCCGTCAAAGGCGACGATCTCGACCGCCTCTGCGCCAGCCTGCTCCAAAGCCTGCTGCCCGGCCCGGATCTGCCGCTCCAGCGCAGTTATCGCGGCGCTCTCAGGCGCTTCAAACAGGCGCATGGCAAGGGGCTTTTTCTTTGCCATGCACACGTCAGCAAAAAACGCCTGGGTCGCGGCATAAGCCGCGCTGCCTGTGGCAAGGGCCACACCGGCCCCCGCGGCGGCGCGCAGTCCGACTTGGGCTTTCATGGTCAATCCTCCCTCATCAGTTCAATGGCATCCCTGCAGTTGGTGCGGGCAAGCTCCTTGAGCCGCCGCGCTGCCGCGTCAAAGTCGTCGCCCCCGCGCAGCATGTCGTCCAGCATTTGGCAAAGCCGCTGTTTGGAGCACTCCGAGAGCAGACAGTATTCGCCCTGCCCCCAGTGGTCCAAAAAGCTGCTGATCTTGGGGTCATACGCCACGCCTGCAAACGGCACGCCCCGCGAAGCGGCAAAGATCAGCGCGTGCAGCCGCATGCCGATCACGCCCTGCATCCGCGCAAACAGCCCCACGGTATAGCGCGCGTCATCTGTCGCGTTTACAAGCAGATGCGGGATCTGCTCGCCCAAAAGCCCGCTCAGCTCCTGGCAAACCGGTGCGTCCCGGCTCGGCTCCATGGCCATCAAAACCGGGGTCAGCGCGTAGGTGCGATAGCCGTATTCGGCTGCCGCGGCAAAATCCTCCAGATGCTTGCGCGCCTCCGGCCAGGGCCGCGGCGCAAGCAGCAGATACCGCCCGTCCTCGCGGATGCCAAGCTGCTTAAGATAGGCGTCCTCCAGGGGCTTTGGCGGCGGATCGAGCAAGAAGGCCATGTCCGCCGTGACCTTGGCCGGCACGTCGGTCACGCCCAGGTCTGCAAGCTCCTTCAAGGAGCCCGCGTCGCGCAGCGTGATGCGGTCAACGTAGCGGTTGATGATCCGGCCCGAGAGCGTCCGGTTGAGCTCCCCGGTCACAGGGCCGATGCCGCAAGAGAACATCATCACCCGGTTGCCCCGCCGCTTGGCGCTGCGGATGGAGCTGAGATAGTACCAAAGCGAGCGATTGCTCGTGGCATTCTGGATCAGGCTGCCGCCGCCGGAGAGATAGAGCGCCGTCTTGCGCAGCTTCCGCCGGATCGACAGCGCCGCAAACGTGTACAAAGCGCCAACCTTCACGTCGCGCCGGGTCTGCTTGGGCGAGCGGGAGATCACGTAGATCGGCGTGTAGGGGTCCTCCCGGCGCAGGCTTGTGACCATGGCGCTCAAGATGGCGTCGTCGCCTGCGTTGCCCTTGCCGTATGCGCCGCAGATCATAATGCCGTCGCGCCGGCCGCTCTTTTCCCGGCGCCACTTTTCGAGAATGGCCCATCCTGCGCCAGACGGATCATGTATCCGCTCAGCGTTTCAATATCCTTCGGGGTAAACAGATACCCGTTGTAGTCGTGGTCGATCAAAGCCGGGATGCCGCCCACGCGCGAGGCGATGGTGGCGCAGTGCCATCTCGCGCCCTCCGGCAGGGCATAGGGGAAGCCCTCCGACACGGAGGTGAGCATATTCACGTCCAGCGCGTTGTAGAAGCTGTGCGTATCCTGGATCCAGCCGGCGAACGTGACGCTCCCCGCGGGGCAGAGCTCCCGGGCCAGGGCCTCCATCTGCGCGCGCTGCTCGCCGTCGCCCGCAATGATAAGCCTTGCCTCCGGGCAGACTGCCACGGTTTTTGCAAACGCCCTAATCAGGGTCTCCATATCCTTGACCGGGTTGATCCGCGCTGCGATGCCAAACACCGTTGTCTGCTCGGTCGGCTCAATGCCAAGGCTTTTGAGATAGGTCTCGCGGTCCATGGCGGGGGTCTCGTCGTCGAAGGGCACGCCGTTGACGATGAGATAGGTCCGGTTCGGGTCAAAGCCTCGGCTGAGCAGCATATCCACCGTCACGTCTGACACGCCGATCCAGTGGTCCAGCCGCCGCAGGGCCAGCTTGTTGATGGTGCCGTAGGTGAGGTTGGCAAGCGGACGGCCCATATAGTCCAGGCGGTAGTCGCTGTGCACGGTGGTCACCGTGGGCAGATCCAGGCTGCGCTTCAAGATCGCGCCGACCATATTGGCCTTCGAGCCGTGGCAGTGGATGATCTCAAAGCCCTCCTGGGGGATCAGCTTTTTGAGAATACGGATGGTCTGCGGCAGCTTGCCCGCCAGCACCCGCGTGGGGATGCCGAGCGCCTTTGCCTCTTCGGCAAAGGGTCCCTCGGTGAAGCAGACGAGCAGGGCCTGGTCTGTGTCGCACAGGCCCTTGAGCAGGGTGTGCACGTGGGTCTTTGCGCCGCCCACATCGCCGCCGGAGATCAGATGAATGACTTTCATAGTTTGTACCTTACAGTATAATATCTTCTTTTCGTACCTTGTCCCACGAGAAGGCTGCCGCAAGCTCGCGCGCGGAGATGGCCTGCTCCTTGTCAAGCAGGCCTGCAAGCCAGGCCAGGCGGCCCACAAGCTGCGGGGCCGTGAGAGTTTTTCTGAGCTCGCCCAGGTCCATATCGCGCTCGCGCTTGCTCAGCCGCCGCCCGTCGCGGGCCAGAAGCAGCGGCACGTGGCAGTAAGCCGGGGGCGTTTGCCCCATAAGCTCGTAGAGATAGAGCTGCCGCGGCGTCGAGGACAAAAGATCCCGCCCGCGCACCACCTGGGTCACGCCGGCCTCGATATCGTCTGTGACCACAGCAAGCTGATAGGCGTAGACTCCGTCGGAGCGGCGGATGATAAAATCTCCGCACCGGGCAGCCAGGTTTTCTTCATACCGGCCCTGCAGGCCGTCCTGCACGCCATAGACCCGGTCCGGCACCATAAGCCGCCAGGCAGGCCTGCGCGTTTTCGCCTCGCGCTGCGCCGGGGTCAAGGCCCGGCAGGTGCCGGGATAGATCCACGTACCGTCTGCCAGATGCGGGGCCGAGGCCGCGTGCAGCTCGCCTCTTGAGCAGTAGCAGGGATAGACAAGCCCCTGCTGCTGCAGGCGGTCAAACACCTGGGCGTAGGCTTGCGTGCGCTGCGACTGGCGCGGCATTTCCTCGTCCCAGTCGAGCCCCAGCCACAGAAGATCCGCCTTGACCTGCTCGCAGAACGCCGGTCTGCACCGGTCGGGGTCGAGATCCTCCAGCCGCAGGATCATCTTTCCGTCCGCGCTTCGCACTGCGCACCAGGCCAGAAGCGCCGAGAAGAGGTTGCCGAGATGCATCCGCCCGCTGGGGCTGGGGGCAAACCGGCCGACGATCACGCGTCCTCCTCCGGCAGGCAGACCACCGTGGGCGTGACGCCCAGCGCCGGCAGCAGCCGCTCAAGCAGATCGCGCGTCTCAAGCGCCACCGTGCTGGTGTTCCGGCACGGATGCACCCCGATCCGGGGCCAGCTTAAAAGCGGCTGGTCGATCACAAGCCGCACGCGGTGCGCTTCGTCGTGCAGAAGGCCCAGCGGCGTCAACGAGCCGGGCGTCACGTCCAAAAGCGCCTGCATCTGCTCGGGCGAGGCAAACGAAAGCCTTGCGCAGCCCAGCGCCTTGGACAGGTGCTTGGTTTTGAACACCTTCTGCCCGTCCATCATCAAAAGATAGAAGTCCGTCTGCTGCCGGTTGGTCAAAAGCAGATTTTTGCAGATTGGGCAGCCAAGTCCGGTTTCGATGCTGCGGCACAGCTCCATCGTGGCAGCGCTTTCGTGGTCTGCGCGAAGATAGTCGATGCCAAGCCGGTCGAGTGTCTGATAGCATGCCAGCTCCTGTACACTGCGTCCGGCAGTCTCGCGCGGCGCGCCATGCTCAATAACCATAGGGGTGCAGGTCATAAGCGGAGATCTCACTTTCATAAGGATCATACCCGGCGTTGATCAGCGCGGCCGCGGCTTCGCGGTCTTCCACATAGTAGGAGCCGCCGTTTACCATCTCCGGCTCGCCGGGCAGGGTGTCAGAGCGCAGATCGTCCGTGCCGCACAGGGCGATGGAGGTGACGATCCAGCACAGGTTGCGAAGATCCAGATCCGTCAGCGTGTGCTTGCTGACCAGACGCAGCGCCAACGGCGCGCGGATGAGCTTGACAGGGTTGGTCCACTGCTTCATGGCAGCCGAGAGGAAGCTTCTTTGCACGTTGATGCGGTCCAGGTCCGCCATCGTGTAGCCCGAGCGGAAGCGCACGAGCCACATGGCCTCCTCGCCGCTTAAAGACTGCATCCCCTGCTTGAGGTCGATAAACAGATCCTGCTCGGGGTCTTCATAGTGCATATCCATCGGCACGTCAAAGCGCACCCCGCCCATGGTGTTGACCAGATCTTCAAAGCAGTTGAGATCGATGAGCATATACCCATCCGGTCGATAGCCGACCAGATCCTGCACGTAGCCCATCAAAACGTCCATGCCTTCCTCGCCCGCGCCGTTTGCGCCGTAGGCGCCGTTGAGCTTGGGCACAGAGCTTGTGCGGTTGACCATGGTGTCTCTCGGCAGGCTCAGCAGCTTCAACTGCCGCCCCGGCCGGTCGATATAGAGCAGCATCATCGTGTCGGTGCGGGTGCCCTCCAGGTCGGTGCCGCACAGCAAAACGGTGCAAACGCCCTTTTTTCTCGCGCCGATGGGCTGGTCGGTCTGCGGCATTTTGGCAAAGAGGAACAGCCCAGCCGCAAAGAGGATCAAAAGCCCCAAAATCACCGCAACAAACCGCAGCAGCGCGCCAAAGCAGCCGATGCGCTTTTTCCTTCGCCCGCCCCGCGTCTGCTCGGGGGGCGCACTTGGCGCAGGGGCGGCCTGGCGCTCCGGCCGGCGGACGTAGCGCCCCTCAGCAGGGGCCTGTGATTGCGTCCTTGCCTGGCGCGGATAGGGCTCCTCTCCGTTGTGGACCCGCCGCATCGATTCCACGGTGGCGTCGCCCTGGTTGTGGCTGTAGGCGACGCCGGACTGCTGCGGCGCCTGCGCGCCGGCGGAGGGGATCTCGTCGTCAAAATTGAAATTGTAGTCGTCCCAGTTGATGGGCTTTTCCTTGGGCTTGTCCCGCTGATCAAACAGGTTCTCGATGTCCCGGTAGAAATCGTCGTTGTTTGCCATGGATGCCTCCTTTCTGCCCTGGAGAGGGTTGGCTCAAGCGCGGTTTACCGTGTCCAGGAAGGCGGCAAAGGCGGCCTGTCCCTGCTCGGTGCGCTTGTACACGCCCGCGTGCTCGAGCACGTGGGAGAAGATCACGCCGACCTCCCGGCGAATGATCTCGTCAATGTTTTCGGCTGTAAAGGTGTAGGTCTTTCTGAGCTCGTCGATCCAGTCGGCGTGCTTTTCGGTGAGCGGGTCTGCGCGCAGATCGCCGCCTGCAAGGATCAACTCCTTGACGCGGCCCAGCTCGCTTTTCAGTCTGGGCGGCAAAACCGCAAGCCCCATCACCTCGATCAGGCCGATGTTTTCCTTTTTGATGTGGTGCAGCTCGGGATGCGGATGATACACGCCCAGAGGCAGCGCCTCGGTGGTAATGTTGTTGCGCAGCACCAGATCCAGCTCATAGTCCTCGCCGCGGCGGCGGGCGATGGGGGTGATGGTGTTGTGCGGGATGCCGTCTGTCTCGGCAAAGATAAAGGCGTCGGGATCGGAGTAGCCCCGCCAGGTCTTGAGGATCTTGGCGGCAAGCTCTGCCAGGCGCGTCTTCTCGCTGCTGCGCAGCCGGATCACGCTCATCGGCCAGCGGACGATGCCGGCGCGGATCTCTTCGTAGCCGGTAAACACGATCCCGCGCTCCACCGGCGCCTTTGCCATGGCAAAGGTGTAGTTGCCGCCCTGGAAGTGCGCGTGCGTGAAGATGCTGCCGCCCACGATCGGCAGATCGGCGTTGCTGCCCATAAAGTAGTGGGGGAAGATGGTCACAAAGTCCAGAAGCTGGCGGATCGCGTGGTCGTCAATGACCATGGGGGTGTGCTTTCCGCTGAAGGCGATGCAGTGCTCGTTGTAATACACGTAGGGGGAGTACTGCAGATACCAGCCCTCGCCGTCAAGCTCAATGGGGATCAGCCTGTGGTTTTGCCGTGCAGGGTGGTTGTAGCGGCCCGCATAGCCCTCGTTTTCATGGCACAAAAGGCAAAGCGGATACCCGGTCTTGGGCGCGGCCTTCATGGCGGCAAGGGACGTGGTCGCCTTTTCGGGCTTGGTGAGGTTGATCGTGATGTCCAGATCGCCGTATTCTGTTTCGGCCTTCCAGCACAGGTTGCGCCGGATGCGGTCCCAGCGGATATAGTTGGTGTTGCCGCTGAGCTGATAATAATACGCGGTGGCAAGCTTCGGATCCTCGGCATACTTCTCGCGGAAGGTGCGCCGTACCTCGGAGGCTCTGGGCGTGAGGCAGCCCATCAACCCCGTGTCGAACAGGTCGCGCAGCGTCTGGTCGTCCTCCAAAACGCCTCTTGCCACGGCGTCGTCGGTCAGCTCCTGTAAAATCTCGTGCACAGGCCGCTCGTTTGCCTTTGCGGGGGGCGCGTAGCTGTCAAGCTTCAAGCGCTCAAGCAGGGCGTTTGCGCACCAGGTTTCGTCTTCGGTCTCGATCAGACCGGTCCGCACGGCGTAGGCAATCAAATCATAGATGGCTTGGTCGATCATCTTCATACCTCTTTCTCTGTGTTGTCGGTTGTGTTTCCAAACGGGGATACCGCGGTGTAGCATCCGCGGTCAAACATAGCCCAGGGATATTGCTCGGGGGGCCTTTGATAAAACGTCATCACTCTGCCGGTTTTCGGATGGGGGAAGCGCAGATACGCAGACCACAGCGCGGTCTTGCAGCCGGGGTCCTTGCAGCCGTAGCGCACGTCGCCCAAAAGCGGCAGCGCCCTGTGGGAAAACTGCGCCCGGATCTGATGGGTCCTGCCGGTATAGAGCCGGATGCGCACAAGGCTCGTCTCGCCCTCACGCGCGATCAGCCGATAAGAAAGCTTCGCGTCCCGCACGCCCTTTCGGGGCCTGTCCACCACGTAGGTCTTGTTTTTTCCGCTCTCGTGAAACAGCAGATCCTCCCACGTGCCGGAAGCTGCCTGCGGAACGCCGCGCAAAACAGCGTAGTATTCCTTTTGGATGGTTCGGTTTGCGATCATGCCGATCAAGGCCCCCGCAGCTTCCGAGGTCCTTGCAAGCACCATTAGCCCGCCGACCTCTTTGTCCAGCCGGTGCACGGTGTAGATCTCGCTTGTCTGCCCGGCCTCATACAGATAAGACGCGGCAAGCTGCGGAAGGTTCCGCCCCGGACCGGGCTCTGACAGGCAGCCTGCGGGCTTTTCGCACACCAGAATGTCACTGTCGCGATATAATACGTTGAGTTCAGCCATACAAAGCCTCCTTCCACACCTTAGTATACCAAATAATCCCTGCAACGGCAAGAGAAAAAACGCTGTGAACTTTGATATTTACAAATCGGTAAAACAATGCTACAATAAAACAACAGAAAGGGGGGATGCGCCTATGCGACGCCTTGTGAGCGCCCTGACAGACTTTTTCCGCCGCGGCGATCTGCTGCTGCTGTTTTTATGCGTGGTCACGTCGGCCTTCGGCATGGTGGTCATCGCCAGCGCCACCCGATACTCCGGCTCCAACCGCTATCTGATCGTGCAGGCCGCGGCCATCGTCCTGGGCGTTATTCTGTATATTGCGATCTCCCTGCTGGACGTCGAGCTTCTGGCCGAGCATCGCCAGCTTCTTCTGGTGTTCAACGCGCTGTTTATGGCCATGCTGCTGATCTGGGGCGTTGAGGACAACACCGGCAACCGCGCCTGGCTCAAGCTCCCCCTGATGCCCGTCAACATCCAGCCGTCCGAGATCTGTAAGATCACCTTTGTCATCATCCTGGCCAAAACCATGAGCGTCCACCGCGCAAGGCTCTCCTCGGTGCGCTCGGTGGTCTCCATCGCGCTTATCACCGCCTTCATGGCGGGCCTTGTGGTGGTCATGGCAAAGGACGCGGGCTCTGCCGTGGTCTTTGCGTTCATCTTTTTGGTCATGGCCTACGTCGGCGGCGTGCGCGGCTGGTGGTTTGTCGGCGGCTTTGCTGCCATCGCCGCGGTGTTCCCCGTCTTCTGGAACAACTTTGTCGCCAGCTACCAGAAGGACCGCATCATGATGTTCTTCGACCCCACCATCGACCCCACCGGCGAGGGCATCCGCTGGGATACCAACCGCTCGATCGCCATGCTCTCCGGCGGCGGCGTGTCCGGCCAGGGCCTGTTTCACGGCACCATGACCGGCAACCACTCCATCGCCGCCCAGCACACCGACTTCATCTTCTCCGCCATCGGGGAAGAGCTGGGGATTTTGGGCTGCCTGTTCACGCTGCTGCTGCTCACGGCCATCATTGCCCGCTGCATCTACGTCGGCGTGAAAACGCCCAACTATATGAACCGGCTCATCTGCATCGGCATTGCCTCTACCATGGTTTTCCAGGTTTTGATCAACGTCGGCATGTGCATCGGCGTGTTCCCGGTCATCGGTCTGACGCTTCCGTTTATCAGCTACGGCGGCTCTTCTGTGGTCACAACGTTTTTAGCCATGGGCCTGATCTCCGGCATCCATATGCGCCCGGATCCGGAGTCCGCCTCGCCCTATATTCAGCCCAGATATTGATTTATAAAATATTTTTATAAATGGAGGAATGTCATCATGCTGAAACGTATCCTTGCAGCCTTGCTCGCGCTGACGCTTCTGTGCGGCCTGGGCCTGCCCACCTTCGCCGCCTGGGACAATGGCCCCGCCCTTGCTGCAGGCGCTTCCGAACCCGCCCGTGCGCTGCACGAAGCCGTCCGCGCACCGGAGGATTGCTTTGTTCTGCCCTTCCTTGACATGGAAAATCTGACCGTGGCAAAGGGCGACACGGCATTCTTCGAATTCTTGATTTATACCGACGACCCCTCGTATTCCGTGCGGCTGGAGATCTACCGCGGCGACGTCAGCACGAGCAGCTTTGTTACCGGCAATACCTTCGAACTCACGACCGGGTCCTACAGAAAAAGCTTCCGGTGGGATACCTCCGGCGCTTCAGTCGGCACCTACACCATCTGCAGCATGCTCCTGGACAGTGACGAGGAAATTGTGTCAAACTCGCTGATGAGCTTTGAGTTGCAGGTCGTAAGCAAGGCCATTGCGCTCAAGTCACTGAGCTTCCGCGAAAGCGAGACCGTCACGCCGCTCACCAATTGGACCATGTTTGTGGGCGATACGCTGAACGTCCAGTTGAAGTACGATCCCGACAACGCCAGCGTGAAGCGTGCCGAGCGCGATGTCCTCTCCTCCAACACCACAGTGGCCGAGGTCGTTGATTTTGCCGGCCTCATCGCCATCCACGGCATGGCGCCCGGCACCAGCACCATCTCCGCCACCGTCGGCGGCAAGACCGCCAAGCTGCGCGTCGTGGTCCTGCAGGACCGCAACTGCCCGTCCGCCAAGTTCATGGACGTGCCCGATGAGAGCAACTGGGCCCACAAGGGCATCGACTACGCCGTCTCCCACGGCCTGTTTGCCGGCACCAGCGACAACACCTTCTCGCCCGACGACAGCATGACCAGAGCCATGATGGTCACGGTCCTCTGGCGGTTTGCAGGCAAGCCCACGGCCTCCGGCACCAACCCCTTCCGGGACGTGCCCACAAACGCCTACTACTATGAGCCTGTTCTGTGGGCCGCAGCCAACGGCGTGGTCAGCGGCGTGAGCGCAGACCGCTTCGATCCCAACGGCAAGATCACCCGCGAGCAGATCGCCGCGATCATGTACCGCTATACCGACGGCCAGGGCTACGACACCTCTGAGCAGGCGGATCTGAGCGTTTTCCCGGATGCCAACAAGGTCTCCGGCTATGCCGTTACGCCCATTGCGTGGGCAAACAAGGCAGGCCTCATCAACGGCGACTCGGTCAACGGCGTGTCCTACATCAAGCCCAAGGACAATGCCACCCGCGCCCAGGTGGCCGCCATCCTTATGCGCTATGCCACCTCCAGCTTCCAGCCCAAGGCGGAGCCGGAGGACAAGCTTTCGATCCTGGCTGGCACCTGGACGGGCTACATCACCTACTCCAGAGACGACGACTCTCTGCTCGGCCAAAAGATGACGCTCGTGCTTGACAAGGCCGGCAAGGGCACGCTCACCATGACCGTGTCCGCCAACGCGGTTGTCCAGTACTCCAAAGACAACAACGTGGGCAACCCCGTCTATATGCTCACGCTGCTTGACAAATCCGGCAACACCACCGGCGGCGGTATCCTTACCTATAACATCAACCCCGACAGCCCCAGCTACGGCGCGCTGATGCTCACTGCCACCGATATGAACGCCATCTTTCAAAAGACCAAATAACCGCGCGGCCAGGTGATAGCCGCTGTCTTAGACGCTTCGCCCCGGAAACCTCTGTGTTTCCGGGGCGTTTGTGCGCGACGCTTTTTTTGCGGCCGCGCGGCTTTGCTTTGTATAATCTGCCAATTGTTGCAGAAACTACCTCCGACATCAAGAACACAGGAGGTATTCGCATGAACCGTGTGATCCGTATGACGGCGCTGGCGCTGTGCTGCGCCGTCCTGTTTCCGCTGACGGCCCACGCCCAGGTCACGTGCTCACGCGCGCAGAGCGCCGAGCTTCGCGCCGAGGACCTGGTGCCCGACGGGGCGCAGGGTATTCTCATCCACACCGTACCGCAGGAGGGGACGCTGCTTCTGCACACAAGACAGATCCGGCCCGGCGACGTTCTACCTGCGTCCTGCCTGGACAGCCTGGTCTTTACGCCCGACGTTGACGAACAGACCGATCTTACCCTGACCTATTATCCCATCCGGGACGGGAGCCTCGGCGAGCAGGCGTCGTTGACCATGCATATCTATTCCGACCGCGACGAGGCGCCGACCGCCCTGGACGGCGAAATGGAGACCTACAAAAATATTCCGAACTCCGGTCTGCTGCATTGTACCAACGATGACGACGGCAGCCTGCGCTTTCAGATCGTAAACCATCCCCGCCGCGGCGCGGTGGAGCTGCTGGAGGACGGCGCCTTTGTCTACACCCCCAAGAAAAACAAGGCAGGGGAGGACCGCTTCACCTTCACCGTGACGGACGAGGCGGGCAACGTGTCCAACGAGGCGGAGATCCGCGTGCGCATCTTGCAGCCCATCGACAGCCAGACCTTTGCAGATCTGGACCGCGAGGATCAGTTTTGCGCGCTCTGGCTCAGAAGCATGGGCCTGTTCGGCGGCGAGACGGTCGCCGACCGGCTCTGCTTCTGCCCGGATAAAACCGTGAGCCGCGGCGAGTTTTTGGTCATGGCCATGGACCTTGGCGGCCTGGAGCCGGATATCACCCTTGCCCAGCCCTGCTTCGCCGATGAGGACCAGGCCCCTGCCTGGATGCGGCCATACCTTGCCACAGCCCTGCGCCGGGGGATCGTGCGCGGCGTCGTACAGGGCAAATCGCTGTGCTTTGAGCCCAACCGCCCCGTCACCGGCTATGAGGCCGCGGTGATGCTCACAGGGGCGCTCGGCATCCAGGCCGGGGAGGATACCGTGGACGCCATGGCGTGTGAAGACGCCGTTCCCGCCTGGGCGGAGCAGGCCGTGGGTGCGCTGCGCGCCATGCAGGCCGGCGCGCCGGACGGCGCTGCGCTGACCCGCGCCAGGGCGGCGGAGCTTTTGTATCTTGCCGCCTTGCGCAGCGAGGCGGGCTGAGCCGGCATACCAGCGCGCCCGCGCGCATAAAATCAGGCTGAGGCACCGTGGTGTCTCAGCCTGTTTGTGCAAGGAGGAGAAGATGGAATATTCGATCACCTATCAGGGCCGCGAGGCGGGCAGCCTTCGCGCGTGCCCGCGGGGCCTTTACACAGAGCTTACCGCGCAATGCAGCGCCTTTGCTCCGGGCGTTCAGCGGGTCTGGGCCGTGACGGGCCTGAAAAGCCGCAGCATCGGCGTGCTTGCGCCCGAGCCGGGCGGCCTTGGCTTTCACCGCTCGGTGCCGTCCAAGCACTGGGCCGCGCCCGAGGCTGTGATTGCCGGCAGGGAAGAGGACGGTTTCGTCCCCTGGCGGGGCAGCCTGGACGGCCTTGAGATCAAGGACGGATATATCCGACAGGGCTGCGCGGCGCTGCCCTTTGTCCCCGGCGCGCCGGTCCCGATGGTCCACAAGGCCGCGGACTTCCAAACGAAGTCGCTGGGCGGCCGGCTTTGCCTTGTGCTGCCTCAAAGCTCCAGCGTCAGCCCCACCGGGCAGTGATCCGAGCCGAAGATCTCGCTGTAGATCGGCGTCTGGCGGATGGCGCTCTGCAGCCGGTTTGACACCACAAAGTAGTCGATGCGCCAGCCTGCGTTCTTCTGCCTGGCCTGGAAGCGGTAGCTCCACCAGGAGTATGCGCCTTCAAGATCCGGGTACAGATGGCGGAAGCTGTCGGTAAAGCCCGCCTGCAAAAGCTCGGTGAACTTGCCGCGCTCTTCGTCTGAAAAGCCCGCGTTGCCCCGGTTGGTCTTGGGGTTTTTCAGGTCGATCTCCTGATGCGCCACGTTCAGATCCCCGCACAGGATCACGGGCTTTTGCGCGTCGAGGCGGCAAAGATACGCGCGCATCGCGTCTTCCCACTGCATCCGGAAGTCGATGCGCTTGAGCCCGTCCTGCGCGTTCGGCGTGTAGCAGGTGAGCAGATAAAACTCCGGGTATTCCAGCGTGATCAGCCGGCCCTCGTGGTCGAGCGCCTCCTCGCCCACGCCGTAGGTAACCGACGTCGGCTCGTGCCGGGTGAAGATGGCGGTGCCGGAATAGCCCTTTTTCTCAGCCGAGCTCCAGAACTGCAGATATCCGGGCAGCTCCAGCTCGATCTGCCCGGGCTGCAGCTTGGTTTCCTGCAGGCAGAAAAAATCCGCGTCCAGCGCCCGGAAGGTCTCCAAAAAGCCCTTTTGCATACACGCGCGCAGACCGTTTACGTTCCATGAGACAAATTTCATCGGCGCGACCTCCTGTCATTTTTCGACAGTATACCATAAATCCGGTGAAATCTCAACCACAGCGTGGATTTTTGTTGTAAAATCCGTCAAGCTGTGTTATAATGACTCGGTATGAAAAAGATCAGAATTTTCCTCGCGGTGATTGCCTGCAAGTTTACACGCTGGCTCATCCGCCTGCTCGGCCGCGGCGGCACCGACCTGCCCGGCAGAGTCGCTTTAAAGCTTTGCCCTGATCTGCTCCGTGAGCTGGCAAAGACCGTAACGGTGGTGATCGTTACCGGTACCAACGGCAAGACGACGACTTCCCGCATGATCGAGCAGTCGTTCATCGATGCCGGAATATCCTATTTTGCCAACAAGACCGGCGCAAACCTGATCAGCGGCATCACGGCGGAATTCGCCGTTCACTCCACCGCCCTCGGCAGATGCAAATATCCCTATGCCGTCATCGAGTCTGACGAGGCCGCCTTCAAAGAGGTCGGACGCCAGATCTCGCCCAAGGCTGTGGTTGTGACCAACGTCTTCCGGGATCAGCTCGACCGCTACGGCGAGGTGACCCACACCCTCAACAACATTCGCATCGGCCTGAAAAACAGCCCCAGGGCCGTGGTCTGTCTCAACGCCGACGACTCCCTGTCCGCCTCTTTGGCCGACGAGCTGGAAAACCGGGTCATCTTCTACGGCGTCAACACGCCCATCTACAAGACCCGTGTTGAAGAGGTCTCCGACGCGCCCTACTGCATCCGCTGCAAGAGCGAGTACGTCTATGACTTCGTCACCTACGGCCATCTGGGCGGCTACCGCTGCCCCAAGTGCGGCTATCACAGACCCGTGCCCCAGGTCGCAGTCGAGGAGGTCCTCTGCTCCGACACCGAGCACTCCGAGGTCGTGATCTCGGTCGGCGGCGCGCGCTATGAGACCAACGTCAACCTTCCCGGCGGCTATAACATCTACAACGCCTGCTCCGCCATGGCCGCTGGCCAGGCGCTGGAGCTTGCGCCCGAGCTCGTGAGCAAGTCACTGTCTGAGTTCTCCTGCGGCTTTGGCCGTATGGAAAAGTTTGACATCAACGGCCACAGCCTGCGCATGATCCTCATCAAAAACCCCGCCGGCTGCAACCAGGTCCTCAACTTCCTCACCGACGCCACAGAACCCTTCCTGTTCGTGGCCTGCCTCAACGACCGCTCGTTTGACGGCAAGGACATCAGTTGGATCTGGGACGTAGACTTTGAAAAGCTCATTGACATGGGCGATCTGCTCACGGGCGTCATCGTCTCCGGCATCCGGGCCGACGATATGGCCACCCGCTTCAAATACGCCGGGGTTCCGGCGGAAAAGCTTCGCGTGATCAAGGACTACGGCCAGCTTTGCGAGGCCTGCCTTGCGCAGGACCGGCCCGTGTTCATCATGCCCACCTATACCGCCATGCTGGACCTGCGCGCGACCATCAGCAAGAAGTATGGCTTCAAGAACTTCTGGGAATAAGGAGGCAGGTATGGAGCTGAAAATTTGTCATCTGTTTCCCGATATTCTCAACCTCTACGGCGACCGGGGCAACGTGGTGTGCATGCAAAAGCGGCTGAACTGGCGCTCGATCGACGTGAGCGTCACCGGCGTTTCCATCGGCACGCCGCTCAAGGCGGCAGACTACGACCTGTTCTTCATCGGCGGCGGCCAGGATTTTGAGCAGGAGGTCCTGCTTTCCGATCTCAAGGGCGAAAAGACCGCCGAGATCAAGGCCGCCATCGAAGACGGCAAGACCTTTCTGGCCATCTGCGGCGGCTACCAGATGCTGGGCGCCTACTACAAGACCTGGGACGGCCAGCAGTGCGATTTCATCGGCGCGCTCGATCTTTACACCATCGGGCACAAGGACCGCATGATCGGCAACTATATGTTCACCTGCGACGAGCTGGGCGGCCAGAGCGTGGTCGGCTTTGAAAACCACTCCGGCAAGACCTATCTCGGCAGCGGCCTTCGGCCCATCGGCCGCGTTTTGTCGGGCTACGGCAACAACGGCGAAGACGGCATGGAGGGCGCCCGCTACAAAAACGTCTTCTGCACCTATTCGCACGGCTGCCTGCTGCCCAAAAACCCGGTCCTGGCCGACCATATTCTGAAGACCGCGCTCGAGCGGAAATACGGCAGCGTGGATCTTGCGCCGCTCGACGATGGAGTCGAGCTTGCCGCCCACAGCTATATGGAGCGCAGGCTCAAATCCACATAACAGGAGTGTGACATGGTTTTAGATTGGCTTGAGGCCCTCAAGGTCCTCATCATCGGCATCGTGGAGGGCATCACCGAGTGGCTTCCCATCAGCAGCACCGGCCATATGCTGCTGGTTGATGAGGTTTTGCATCTGAACGGAAGCGACAGCTTTAAGGAGACTTTTTTTGTCGTCATCCAGCTTGGCGCGATCCTCGCGGTTGTCGTGCTGTTCTGGAAAAAGATGTGGCCCTTTCAAAAACCGGGTCCCGGCAGGCCGCTCATCAAGCCGGACCTGCTGCAGATCTGGCTCAAGGTTGCCCTGGCCTGCGTTCCGGGCGCCATCGCCGCTGTGCTTCTGGACGATCTGGTTGAAGCTCGCCTTACGACCCCCACCGTCATCGCCCTGGCGCTGGTTTTCTACGGCGTGGCCTTTCTGATCGTAGAGACCTGGAACAAAAAACGGACGCCCCGCATCCGGACGATGGAGCAGATCGACTGGAAAACCGCCTTTGCCATCGGCCTGTTTCAGGTGCTGTCCATCGTGCCCGGTACCTCCCGCTCCGGCTCCACGATCATCGGCGCCCTGCTTTTGGGCGTATCCCGGGTGGCTGCCGCGGAGTTCACCTTCTTTATGGCTGTTCCGGTGATGTTCGGACTGAGCTTTTTGAAGCTTCTGAAATTCGGCTTCCACTTTACCGGCGGCGAGCTTGGGATTCTCCTTTTGGGCATGGTTGTGGCCTTCCTGGTTTCCCTGGCTGTGATCCGCTTCCTGATGTCCTACATTCGCAAACACGACTTCAAGGCGTTCGGCTGGTATCGGATCGTCCTGGGTCTGGTTTTGCTGATCTACTTTCTGGTTTTGAAATGACCAAGATACTACGATAAAAGAGGTAATACGAATGAGCGAAGCTTGCACCAACAACTGCGCAACCTGCGGTCAGGATTGCGCCTCCCGCAAGCAGGAGAGCCTGCTTGCAAATCTCAATCCCAAGTCCAAGGTCAAAAAGACGTTTGCCGTGGTCTCCGGCAAGGGCGGCGTCGGCAAATCCACCGTTACCGCCATGCTGGCCTGCGCCATGCAAAAGCGCGGTCACCGCACTGCCATCCTCGATGCGGATATCACCGGCCCTTCCATTCCCAAGGCCTTCGCCCTGGATCAGACCGAGGGCGCTGACGAAGACGGCCTGTATCCCGCCCTCACCCGCACCGGCATCCAGGTCATGTCCGTGAACCTGCTGCTCGAAAACGAGACCGATCCCGTCTTGTGGCGCGGCCCGGTCCTTGCAGGCGCGGTCAAGCAGTTCTGGACCGACGTTGTCTGGACCGACGTGGACTATATGTTTGTGGATATGCCTCCCGGCACCGGCGACGTGCCCCTGACCGTCTTCCAGAGCATCCCCATCGACGGCATCATCCTTGTCACCACCCCGCAGGATCTGGTCTCCATGATCGTGGAGAAGGCTGTGAAGATGGCCTCCTTGATGAAGCTGCCCATTGTGGGCCTTGTGGAAAACTACGCCTGGCTCATCTGCCCCGATTGCGGCAAAAAGCTTGAGGTCTTCGGCAAGAGCCACGTCGAAGAGCTGGCCCGGCAGTACAATCTGCCCATCCTGGCCCGGCTTCCCATCGACGCCGAGATCGCCCGCCTCATGGACAACGGCGAGGCAGAGGAAGTGGACGCCACGCTTCTGGACACCGCGGTGGAGCTTCTGGAGAATCAATAAAAAAGCGGCGGCAGACCGGATCTCGGTCTGCCGCCGTTTGTATCAGGACCAGCGCAGCGCGCGCAGGGTCGTTTTCTGCTCTGGCGTGATGCGAAAGCTCTCCACAGCCTTTTGAATTGCCTTGTTGTGCGTCCACCGGCTGAGTCTGCGTGCTTGCAGATAGGACATCGCCGCCTCAGGCTGCTTGCAAAGGGCCGTGGCAAAATACCAGGCGATCATCATGTTGACGTAGTATTCCTCCGACCGCAGCGCCGCCACCTGCTCCATTGCCTCGGGAAAAAAATCTTCGCCCAAAAACTGATCCATCAGCATCTTGATCCCAAAGCGGATGGTATAGGTCCGGTCGCTGTGCAGCCACCGCAGCGCGGCGGACCGCAGGGCAGGGCGGTTTTTGGCAAAGACCCTCGGCGTGAGCGTGTCGCAGGTCGCCCAGTTGTCCACATAGGGCAAAAATGCCTCCACCCGGGCAAGGCAGCGGTCAAAGTCCGGCTCCAGCGCGATCAGATAGGCGTGGAGGTTGTCTTCCTCATAGTACCGGTGGGGGAGGGCGGCCAAAAACGCCTCGGCCTCCTCCGTGCCCTTGTACTCGCGCGCCATTGCCCGAAGCGCCGGCACCCGCACGCCGATCACACGCGCCGGATCCAGCCCGGGCGTCAGCTTCACGGTGAAGTCCCGGTAGGCGGGCTCAGCACACGCAAGCAGCCGGGCCTGGATGTCGGTCATGCCTCGCCCATGCTCCTGCGGATGGCTGCAAAGGTTTCGTCCGAGATATAGTGCTCCATCTTGCAGGCGTCCTCAGAGGCCACCTCGTCGCGCACGCCGATCTGCTGCAGGAACTTCGTGAGAATGGTGTGCCGGGTGTAGATCTTGTCCGCCACGGCAAGGCCCGTCTCAGTGAGCGTCAAAAAGCCGTCGTTGTCCATCTCCAGATAACCATTGTCCTTGAGAATATGCACTGCGCGGCTCACGCTGGGCTTGGAAAAGCCCATATATTCACCCACGTCCACCGACCGCACGCCGCCGTTTTTTCTGGACAGGATCAGAATGGTTTCCAAATACATTTCGCCGGATTCCTGTAAACGCATCGGAAGCACCTCATTTCAATGTGATATAAAGCCATTATAAGTGGAAACCAAAGATTTGTCAATGCCTACCGATCCGTAAGATAATCAGAAAAAAAGTCTTTACTTTTCCAATACAATCTGCTATAATACATAGGCTGAAACGCACACGCGCCGGTGGCTCAATGGATAGAGCATCAGATTCCGGTTCTGAGGGTTGGGGGTTCGAGTCCCTTCCGGCGTGCCAACAAAAAAGCGCTTTTTGTCTACCGACAAAAGGCGCTTTTTTGAACGATGTGTTCCGCTGCGCGGAACGTGATGTTTGCTTCGCAAGTGATGTGCACTTCGTGCGTGATGTGCGCCTTCGGCG
>ONCN01000139.1 GCA_900316335.1 uncultured Eubacteriales bacterium
ATAAAACAGCGCCTTGCCACGGATGGCGGGATAGGCGTCACTGCCCGTAATACTGGCCTCCGCGTTCGGAGCACAGCGCAAAACGGGATAGAACGATTGTATGTGATCAGGGCGAATGGAATTGTTCATCCATACACACCTCCTTCACCCCACCCTATGTCACAGCGAGTCGGAACGTGCGTATTTGAGAGAAAGCAAGAGAAAAGACGAATATGACGCCGCAGAAGAAGCAGACTATTCTTGAATCACAAATTGCCTGCAAGGAGAATCCCTATGCCAAATCATTTGACGCACGAGACAAGCCCCTATCTTTTGCAGCACGCGAACAACCCTGTGGACTGGTATCCCTGGGGCGAGGCGGCCTTTGCCAAGGCGCGGGAGCAGGACAAGCCGGTGTTTTTGAGCATCGGCTACAGCACCTGCCACTGGTGCCACGTCATGGCGCGGGAGAGCTTTGAGGATCCGGAAATCGCGGAGATCTTGAACCGACATTTTATCTCCGTCAAGGTGGACAAAGAGGAGCGCCCGGATATCGACAGCGTCTATATGCGCGTCTGTCTGGCCTTTACCGGCAGCGGCGGCTGGCCGACCAGTATCTTTATGACGGCGGATCAGAAGCCGTTCTTTGCCGGGACGTACTTTCCCAGGGAAAGCCGCGGCGGTATGTACGGGCTGCGGGAGCTTTTGATCGTCATTGCAGAACAATGGAGAAAGAACAGAACCGCGCTGCTCGATCAGGCGGAGCAGATTATCCGTGCGCTGCAAGCCGAAGATCAGCCGGAAGGCGCGGATATGGACGATCTGCCGGAGGAGGCGTTCCGGGTGTTTGCGCGCGATTATGATCCCGTGTACGGCGGCTTTGGTCGAGCGCCCAAGTTTCCCGCGGCGCACAATTTGATGTTTCTGCTGGCATACGGACGCGAAAGAGGGCAGGCGCGCGCAACGAAAATGGCGGAACAGACGCTTCTGCACATGGTCCGGGGCGGGTTGTTCGATCACATCGGCGGCGGCTTCTGTCGGTATTCCACAGACCGGAAATTCCTGGCGCCGCACTTTGAAAAGATGTTGTATGACAACGCACTGCTGATCCCGGCCTGCTGCGCGGCGGGACAGGGTACGAAGGACAAGGAGTTGAAAAGACTGCTGCTTTCCGCGTCCCGGAAAACCGGAGACTATGTGCTGCGCGAGTTATGTTCGCCCGAGGGCGGCTTTTACAGCGCGCAGGACGCCGACAGCGAGGGCGAGGAGGGCAGGTATTATCTCTTCACACCGCAGGAGCTGACTTCACTGCTGGGAGAGGAGACAGGACAGGCGTTTTGCCGCCATTACGATATTACGCACGAGGGCAATTTTGCGGGGAAAAGCATTCCGAACTTGATCAAAAGCGACCCGTATGACCGATCTTTTGAGTCGATTTTGCCAAAGGTGCTTGCTTATCGCCAAAGCCGCACGGTTCTGAACACAGATCACAAAATCCTGACGTCCTGGAACGGCCTGATGATTGCGGCAATGTGCGTGTTATACCGCACGACGCGGGAGGAAGCTTACCTTGCCGCCGCAAAGAAGGCGGACGAGTTTCTGAAGCGCGCGCTCCTGGAGGGCGGCGTGCTCTATGCGAGCTTTGCAGGCGGACGCCGGGGAAGCAAGGGCTTTTTGGATGATTACGCCGCCTTTGCCCTGGCGCAGCTTGCGCTCTACGGCGCGACGCTGGAGGAGTCCTATGTACAAGAGGCAGAAGCACTCTGCCAAACGGTTCTCGATCGCTTTTCCGACTCTGAAACCGGCGGCTTCTACCTGACCGCTGCGGATGCCGAGCGGCTGCTGCTTCGGTCAAAAGAGCTCTATGACGGCGCCATGCCCAGCGGCAACTCCCTGATGGCTTGGAATCTGGTTCGCTTGTACCAGATCACACAGACGGACGAATGGCATCTTGCCGCTGAGCGGCAGCTTTCGTTTATGAGTTCCGCCGCGTCGGCGTACCCGGCGGGCTATGCGATGACTCTGCTCGCGCATCTTTTCCATGACGACCCCACAACCCTGACGGCGGTTTCCCCGAGCGATTCCGAGCTCCGTGCGCTGCCCTTTGTCCTGTCGCCGGAAACGACCGTGCGTGTGCTGCGGCAGCCGACGGAGGAATACCCGCTGCATCACGGGAAAACAAGCTGGTATCTTTGCAGCAATCACCGATGTATGCCGCCCACAAGTCAGCTTAAGGTAATAAAGGCCTATTTTAATCACCCGGAATCGGAATGAGGAGGGAGACAATGGACTCCATTTGGACAAAAAGCTGTGAGCTTGAGCCGCGCCTGCCCCTGCGGGCGGATCTGCGCTGTGAAATCGCCGTCATCGGCGCGGGTATGGCGGGACTCCTGTGCGCCGATGCGCTTCAGCGCGACGGGCATGAGGTGGTGGTTCTGGAGGCAGACCGCATCGCAAGCGGTCAGACGCGCAACACCACGGCAAAAATCACATCGCAGCACGGGCTGATTTACAAAAAGTTGCGCTCCAAGCTTGGTCACACGGGCGCTGCCGCCTATGCTGCCGTGAACGAGGCCGCGATCCGGGAATACCGACGCCTCGTGGAGCAGGAGCACATCGACTGCGATTTGGAAGAAAGCTGCGCCTATGTCTACGGCAAGAACCTCCACACACTCAAGATGGAGGCGGAGGCGGCAAAATCGCTCGGTCTGCCCGCGGAGTTTTTAGAGAATCCCAAGACACCGCTTCCCGCTGCGGGCGCGGTGCGCTTTTCCGGGCAGGCGCAGTTTCATCCGCTGAAGTTTTTGCGCGCTGTTTCACAGCCCCTGACGGTCTATGAGCAGACGCAGGTACAGGCCGTTGACGGTACAACTTTGCGAACCGCGCACGGAACGGTGCGCGCCGAGAAGGTCATCTTTGCCTGCCACTATCCGTTCCTCCGGCTCCCCGGTCTGTATTTCACGCGGCTGCATCAGGAGCGCTCCTATGTTCTGGCGCTGGAAACCGCGGAACCGGCAGACGGCATGTGGATCGGCGCGGGTGCGGAACGGCTCTCCCTACGAAGCTACAAAAACCTGCTGCTGCTTGGCGGCGGCGGACACCGCACCGGCGAAAACAGCGCGGGCGGAGCGTATGCCATGCTGCGGCGGCGGGCGCGGGAGCTGTTTCCGGGCGCGCGGGAGGTCGCGCATTGGTCAGCCCAGGACTGCATCACGCCGGACGACATTCCCTTCATCGGACAATACAGCGCCGGGCACCCGGACTGGTATGTGGCAACCGGCTTCGGGAAGTGGGGGATGAGCTCGTCGATGGTCGCGGCGCAGCTTTTGCGGAAGCTGATTGCCGGAGATATGCCGCCGGAGGCCGCGGTCTTCGATCCCGGGCGCTTCCGTGCCGGTGTGCTGGCAGGGCTTGCAAAGGAGGGCGGGCACGCCGTGAGGAATCTCGCCAGAACCTATTTCTCGGTTCCAAAGTCAACCGCAGAGCAGCTTCGTCCCGGACACGGCGGCGTGGTGCGGCTGCACGGGAAAAAGGTCGGCGCATACAAGGCAGAGGACGGAACGCTCTATACCGTCAACATCCGCTGTCCGCATCTCGGTTGCCAACTCGCCTGGAACCCGGACGAGCGCAGCTGGGACTGCCCCTGCCACGGCTCCCGTTTTGACTATCGGGGAAACCTGATTTCCGGACCTGCGCAATCGAACATCACAAAGCAGTTAGAATAAGGAGGCCGAATTATGGCAGTATCACACAGAGGCGCGATCTCGTTTGGCATGGTGCATATCCCGGTCGGGCTCTACACCGCCACCCAGGACAACGACATCCACTTCAATCAGCTCTGCAAACAGGACGGCAGCCGGGTCAAATACAAGAAGGTCTGCGCGGGCTGCGGCAAGGAAATCGGCGCGTCTGACATTGTCAGAGGCTTTGAGTACGAGCCGGGCAAGTACGTCACCCTGACGGACGACGACTTTGAAAAGGCAAAGACGGAGAAGGACAGGACCATCCACATTCTGCACTTCACCGATCTGAGCGCAATCAAGCCGATGTATTATGACAAAACCTATCACGCCGTACCCGAGCAGGGCGGCGACAAGGCCTACGAGCTGCTGCGCCGCGCCATGAAGGAATCCGGCAAGGTGGCGGTGGCAAAAACCGTCCTCGGAACGAAGGAAAAGCTGCTGGCTCTGGTTCCCACTCAGGACGGCATTCTGGCGCAGACTCTGTTCTTCGCCGATGAGGTCAAGGACGCACCCAAGGAGCTTGCAAAGCCCCAGGTCAACGAGGCGGAGCTTCAAATGGCGAAGACGCTCATCGGTGCCATGGTACAAGACTTCCGGCCCGCTGCTTACAAGGACGAGTACCGCACACGGCTGTGGGAGATCATTCAGCAGAAGATCCAGGGCAAGGAGATCCCGGTTCCCCAGGAGAACAGCCAGACCACGATCATTGACATCATGGAGGCTCTGAAGCAGAGCCTTGCCAATGTGAGAGGCGCATGAGCGACCTGTTTGCGGAAAAGAACATCAAGCCCATGCTGATCGGCGTCCAGGGCGAGCCCTTCGACGATGCGGACTTCATCTATGAGTTGAAGATCGACGGCGAACGCTGTATTGCCTATCTGGATCCGACAGATGGCACGGAGCTGCGCAACAAGCGAAACATGAAACTGCTCCCCAAGGTCCCGGAGCTGGCAGAGCTCCAAAGTTATGTAAACTGCCGCTGTATTCTGGACGGGGAGCTCGCGATCATGGAGGCCGGAAAGCCTGTCTTCTTTGAGATTCAGCGACGGAGCATGATGTCCAATCCCTTGAAAATCCAACTGGCTGCACAGAAGACCCCGGCGACCTTTGTGGCCTTCGACATTCTGTATCTCAGAGATCATCCTGTGAACGATCTGCCGCTCATGGAGCGCAAGCGGCTTCTGGCGCAGACAGTCCTGCGGGAGGACGCCCGCTTCGCCGTCTCCCGCTTTATCGAGCGGGGCGGTGTTGCCTTTTTCGAGCTGGCCAAGGCGCAGGAGCTGGAGGGGATTGTCGCCAAGCGCCGGGATAGCCGGTATTATTTTGACAAACGAACCCGAGACTGGATCAAGATCAAATATCTGCAGGACGAGGATTTTGTGGTCTGCGGCTATCTCCGGAAGGAAAACAGCATGACGAGCGTCGTTCTGGGACAATACCGGGGCAGCGAGCTGGTCTACAAGGGCCATGTCACCCTTGGTGTGGGCGGCGAGAGCTTTCGGAGAATCCGCGCCCTTCCGCGCAAAATATCGCCGCCCTTTTCTGTTCCTCCCGGTAACGAAGACGCGGCATGGGTTGAACCGCGGTTGGTCTGCGTTGTGCAGTATATGATGAAAACAGAGCACGGCGGCCTGCGCCAGCCGGTCTTCAAGGGCCTGCGCGAGGACAAAGCAGCCATCGAATGCGTAGAATCCCAGTCTCCAATTGTATGAAAACCAAATGTCATAATTATGGCAGAACCATGCGAATGACATGAAAACGAAAACGTGCTATGATAATACCGTCCCAAATTGGGACAGGCGATGCGCCGCTTCTTCGGAGGCGGCGTTTTGCTTTGCCATTTCTCAGGAAGGAGGTAGTGAAAATGGTAAAAAAGCTCGATAGAAAGAGGCACGTGCAGACAGCCTACTGGTCGCTGGTTGCCGCGGTATCGGCCATGGTGGTTTCCGTCTCCCCGGTGTTTGCGGACACGATCTGGGATCGGTTCTCCACCATCATGCGGGACGTCTACGGTCAGATCGTGGGGATCTCCACCATCGTGGCGGTCACCGTGGCGGCCATCGCCCTGGTGGTCCGCATGGTGTCGAGAAACCAGCGGGCCGTGGATGAGGCCACCGCCTGGCTCAAGCGTATTGTGATCACTTGGCTGATCCTCAACATGCTG
>ONCN01000171.1 GCA_900316335.1 uncultured Eubacteriales bacterium
GCGCCGAAGGCGCACATCACGCACGAAGTGCACATCACTTGCGAAGCAAACATCACGTTCCGCGCAGCGGAACACATCGTTCAAAAAAGCACCTTTTGTCGGTAGACAAAAGGCGCTTTTTTGTTGGTGGAGCTGAGGGGAGTCGAACCCCTGTCCGAAAGCAACTTGACAGGAACTTCTCCGGGCGCAGTTTGTTATTTACATTCCCTCGGCTGCACGGGAACAAACACCCTTACGGCCTTGGTAGCTTCATGATGCATGGTGCGGGCAAAGCTTACCGCACGCACGGTCACCACTAAATCACACCCGAGCCCGGCTCGTGGTCCTTCCGGGGCGGATGGGCCGCTGATTAAGCAGCAGCCAGAACGAGATTATCGTTGTCAGTTAATTTATAAAAGGTTGCCCGGTTTAAGGAGGTCAGGCACCTCCGCCCGCTGTTCCGGCCTCACTGCCCCCGTCGAAACCGGTACAGCCCCGTTTCGGCGCCATGGGGACATGGCGCGGTATGATGTGGTTGGCGCCTCGTGCGTCAGAAGCGGCCGTAGGGATCCTTGAGCTTTTTGGGCTCGGGATACTCGACGCCCTGCGTATCGACGCGGATGGAGGCGATTGTCTGGTCCTCAAGGGGACGGTCGCTGCGATCGACCTTGACCGAGGCAATGGCGTCAACGACCTCAAGGCCCTTTGTGACCTTGCCGAAGGCCGCATACTGCTTGTCGAGATGCGGGGAGTCCTTGTGCATCAAAAAGAACTGGCTGCCCGCGGAGTTGGGAGAAGACGAGCGCGCCATAGACAGCACGCCTCTTTTGTGCTTGGTGGGGTTGTCCACGCCGTTGAAAAGGAACTCGCCCTTGATGCAGTAGCCGGGGCCGCCCATGCCGGTGCCGGTGGGATCGCCGCCCTGGATCATAAAGTCGCGGATCACACGGTGGAAGATCAGCCCGTCGTAGAAGCCCTGATTTGCCAGGCTGATGAAGTTGTACACGCTCTGCGGCGCAAGATCGGGGTAGAGCTCACCCTGCATCACGCCGCCGTTTTCCATGGTGATGGTGAAAATGGGGTTGGACATATCAGTGGTTCCTTTCTTTCATGGCGCGCTCGATCTGCCGCTTGGCGTCCCGCTTGGCGGCGTCGTCCCGCTTGTCATAAAGCTTTTTGCCCTTGCACAGGGCGATCTCGACCTTGACCCTGGAGTTTTTGAAGTAGACCGACAGGGGGATGATTGCGTAGCCGTCCTGCTTGACCTTGCCGTAGAGCCGCAGGATCTCGCGCTTGTGCATCAAGAGCCTGCGCGGCCTGAGGGGGTCTTTGTTGAAGATGTTGCCCTTGTCGTAGGGGGCCACGTGCATCTGCTTGATCAGAAGCTGGCCGTCCTTGACCTGGCACCAGGCGTCCTTGAGAGACAGCGTGCCCGCGCGGATGGACTTGACCTCGGTGCCCACAAGCTCGATGCCGGCCTCAAAGCGCTCTTCGATGAAATATTCATGATGGGCCTTTTGGTTTCTGGCCATGATCTTGACGCCTTTGTCCGCCATAGGGTCACCTCGTTTCGAATTCATTATATCATGCTTGTCAAGGGGGAAAGAAGGCGGTTTTCCGTCAGATCCCGGCCCAAACGGAAAATCCCGGTTGACGAAACGGCGGTTTGCTTGTATAATTTTAACGTTCTGCCGCAGCGGTGCGGCGGGGCGAATACTGCGACCAAACGGAGGCATATGTGATGCGTCATTTTGATACGATCTGCGTGCAGGGCGGCTATACGCCCGGCAACGGGGAGCCGAGGCAGATCCCCATCATCCAAAGCACGACCTTTAAATACAACACCGGCGAGGATATGGCCAAGCTGTTTGACCTGGAGTCTGACGGATATTTCTACTCCCGGCTGCAAAACCCGACCTGTGATCTCGTGGCCGCCAAGATCCGCGACCTGGAGGGCGGCACCGCGGCGATGCTGACAAGCTCGGGCATGGCTGCGACCTTCTTTGCCGTGTTCAACATCGCGGGGCAGGGGGATCACGTGATCTCCTCCACGGCGATCTACGGCGGGTCGTACAATCTCTTTGCCGTGACCATGAAGCGCATGGGCGTGGAGTTCACCTTCGTCTCGCCCGACGCGACCGACGAGGAGCTGGACGCCGCCTTCCGGCCAAACACCAAGCTGGTCTTCGGCGAGACCATTGCAAATCCGGCCCTGCGCGTGCTGGACATTGAAAAGTTCGCCGCCGCGGCCCACCGCCACGGGGTGCCGCTTGTGATCGACAACACCTTTGCAACGCCCGTCAACTGCCGCCCCTTCGAGTTTGGGGCCGATATCGTGACCCACTCGACCACCAAGTATATGGACGGCCACGGCGCGGCGCTGGGCGGCGCGATCGTGGACGCGGGCCGCTTTGACTGGACCCGCTACGCCGACAAGTTCCCCGGCCTTTGCACGCCGGACGAAAGCTACCACGGCGTCACCTACACCGAGCGCTTCGGTCTGGGCGGCGCGTTTATCACCAAGGCCACGGCGCAGCTTATGCGCGATTTCGGCGCCATGCAGAGCCCGCAGAACGCCTATATCCTCAACCTGGGGCTGGAAAGTCTGCACGTGCGCATGAAGCGGCACTGTGAAAACGGCCTTGCCGTGGCGCAGTTCTTAGCGGGCCACCCCAACGTGAGCTGGGTGACCTATCCCGATCTGCCCGGCAGCCGGGACTATGCGCTTGCGCAGAAGTATCTGCCCAAGGGAAGCTGCGGCGTGGTGTCCTTCGGCGTCAAGGGCGGCAGACAGGCGGCCGAGACCTTTATGCGCGGCTTGAAGCTTGCCGCCATCGAGACCCACGTGGCCGACGCGCGCACCTGCTGTCTGCACCCGGCCTCCACCACCCACCGCCAGATGACCGACGAAGAGCTCGTCGCGGCCGGCGTCGGGCCGGATCTTGTCCGCATGAGCTGCGGGCTGGAGGACGCGGCGGATCTGATCGCGGACATCGACCAGGCGCTCAAGGCAAGCGAGGGATAAGCCATGCCAATCAAGATCCCAAACGAGCTGCCCGCAACCAAGGTTCTGACCGATGAAAACATCTTCGTCATGACCCAGACGCGGGCCATGACGCAGGACATCCGCCCGCTGCGCATTTTGCTTTTGAACCTTATGCCCACCAAGATCGACACCGAGACCCAGCTTGCGCGGCTTTTGGGCAACACCCCGCTGCAGGTGGAGCTCGAGCTCATCCACACCCGGTCGCACGTGTCGAAAAACACCCCGCAAGAGCACCTGTTCGCGTTTTACAAGACCTTTGACGAGGTCGAGGACCAGCGCTTTGACGGCATGATCATCACCGGCGCCCCGGTGGAGCATCTGCCGTTTGAGGAGGTCGAATACTGGGACGAGCTGTGCCAGATCATGGAGTGGTCGAAAACCCACGTGCACTCCACCTTCCACATCTGCTGGGGGGCGCAGGCGGGGCTGTATTACCACTTCGGCATCCCAAAGTACCCGCTGGAGGAGAAGCTGTTCGGCATCTTCCAGCACAAGGTCATCCGCAAAAGCTCCATTTTGTTCCGCGGCTTTGACGACACCTTCCTGGTGCCGCACTCGCGCCACACCACGGTCCGCTGGGCCGACGTCGAGGCCGAGCCGCGGCTCAAGATCCTGGCGGGCTCGCCCGTTGCGGGGCTGTACGCCATGAGCACCGAAAACGGCAAGCAGGTCTTTATCACCGGCCACAGCGAATACGACCGCGACACGCTCAAAAAGGAATATTTCCGCGACAAGGACGCCGGCCTGCCCATCCATGTGCCCTGGAACTATTTCCCCAACGACGACGACACCAAAGAGCCCCCCGTCACCTGGCGCAGCCACGCAAACCTGCTCTACGCCAACTGGCTGAACTACTTCGTCTACCAGAGCACGCCCTACGAGCTCGACCGGATCAACAATACCCCGTAGCAGCCCGTAGTTGCCGATGACTCCCAAGGGGACTAGCTTCGCGTCGCACATCGGCCAGTCGCGAAGCGCCCGAAAATCGCAGCGTGATCGTGCCGTGTGCGGGCGCGTATTCCTGTGTAGGGGTGAGCATCGCTCGTCCGCGGTAAAAACTTCACCATACAGAACGCCGATGCAAACTCGCAACATTTGACTTGATACGGATTTGCATTGGCGTTTTGTGAGCAGTCGGTGTAGGGCGAAGTCGCGAAGCGCCCGTAAAACGCAACGTGATCGTTCTGGCGCATGTGCGACGCGCAGTCAGACCCTTGGGGGTCATGCGCCACTACGGGCGGGTGCGTATTCCCGTGTAGGGGCGAGCATCGCTCGTCCGCGGTAAAAACCTCACCATACAGAACGCCGATGCAAACTCGCAACATTTGACTTGATACGGATTTGCATTGGCGTTTTGTGAATGCCGGCCTTCACCGCGGACGGCCAATG
>ONCN01000183.1 GCA_900316335.1 uncultured Eubacteriales bacterium
CCGCCCAGGATTTCCTTCCCCTCATAGCCCAAAGAGAGGTCCTTGCAAATCAGTTGTGCCATGTTCAAGCCTCCCTTGTCAGTTCAGCGCCTGGGTAAAGACGTCCAGGTTCTGCTCCATCAGACCGATATAGTCGGCGCCCGCCTTGACCTTGTCGGCGGTGACGGACTGCATCGAGTCGAGGGTGAGGATCTGCGCGCTCTTTGCCGTGCTGGTGTCGATGATGGTTTGTGCAAGGCGGTGGTCGGTGCCCTCGAGCGTCAGCACGTAGGGGAGCGCCAGCTCGTCGACCTTTCCGGCCAGGAAGGCCACGGTCTCAAAGCTCGCCTCGGTCTCCGCCGAGCAGCCGGCGAAGGCGCCGTAGTAGGTCAGGCCGTAGTCGTCTGTGAGATAGCGGAAGGGGAAGCGGTCGCCAAACAGGACCGTGCTGCGCGCAGCCTTGGCCGTCATATCGGCGTAGGCCTCGTCAAGCTGGGCAAGGCGCGCTTCGTAGTCGGCCAAAGCCGCCTCGTAGTCCGCTTTACCCTCGGGGTCCTTTTCGCACAGGGCCTGGGTGATCTTTTGGCACAGAACCTGGGCGTTTTTCAGACTCAGCCACACGTGCTCGTCATATGCGGGGCCGTCTTCTTCCTCTTCTTCGCCCTCCATGCCCTCAACCAGCTCTTCCTCCTTGGCGTCCTCGCCCAAAAGCTCCAGCAGGCTCAAAACGGTCATGTCGGGGTTCACCTTTTCCTTCAGCGCGTCGGCGACCCAGCGGTCGGACTCGCCGCCCACGTATACAAAGACGTCGCACGTGGAGATGCGGATCATATCGTCCGCTGTGGGCTGGTAGGAGTGCAGATCCACGCCGCTGTCGAGCAGCATGGTCAGCTCCGCCCGGTCTGCGCGGCTGCCCAGCAGGTTTTTCGTCCAGTCATAGGCGGGGAAGACGGTGGTGACGATGTTCAGCTTGTCTGTGGTGCCGTTGAGATCGGCAGGGGCGTCGGGGCTGCCGCCGCCGGCACAGCCGGTCAGAAGGCTGAACAGCAGACTCAAACAAAGGGCCATGGCCCAGAAGGATCGGCGCATAAGAAATACCTCCGGTAGATCAAATCAGAATAAGACGGGCGCGCAGGGGGGGATACATTCATATTACAGATCAGGACTCGCCGTCCTTGCGCTCCACGCACTGCTTGCACAGCCCATAGAGCACCGTGTCGGCGCGGTCAAGCGCAAAATGATCCAGCTTTGCGATGGTTGAGACCAGCGCTTCGGTCTGCGCCTCGTCCATGTGGAAGGTTTTACCGCATTTTTTGCAGCTCAGGTGCAGATGCTCGCAGCAGTGGCCGCCCAGATATTGGTAATAGCTCTCCCGGGTGCCGGGGGCGCTGACCTTGCGGATGCTGCCGTCCTGCTCGAGCGCGGCCAGATTGCGGTAGACGGCGCTGATGCTCACGTCCTGGCTGCCAAGCTCGCCCGCGATCTGCCGGGCCGAGACGCTTTGGTCGGCATGTGCCTTGAGATAGTCCAAAAGCAGCCTGCGCTGCTGTGTCATATATCGCTGCAAGATGGGTTCCTCCAGATTTGCGAATTAGTCGCAAATCAATATAGCAGACAAAGGCCGGTTTGTCAAGAGGAAATTGCGATTTATTCGCAGATCTTTTTTCCCGGTAATCGCTTTTTTTGCTTGACATAATCCCGCAGAACGATTAAAATAGATGTTGGATTAGTTTGCCCGAACCCGTCTGTAGGGGAGGCGTCTTCCGGGCATTTCTTTTTCTCGGCATACCCAAATTTCCCGAAAGGAGGTGTGCAGAGTTATGGTATGGTTTTTTGTTGGCCTGGCCGCAGGCCTTTTGATAGGAGCCATCGTCTTCTTCTTCCTTGGCATCCGCTACCGCAAGAACGTTGCTGAAAAAGAGATCGGCAGCGCGGAGCAGGAAGCGACCCGCATCATCAACGAGGCCATCAAGGGCGGAGAGTCCAAAAAGCGCGAAATGCTGCTGGAGGCCAAAGAGGAGATCCATAAAACTCGCACAGAAAACGAAAGAGAGATCAAAGAGCGCCGCACGGAGCTCAACAAGCAGGAGCGTCGGCTCCAGCAAAAGGAAGAATCCCTGGACAAAAAGCTGGACAACTTCGAGCGGAAGGAAGAAGACCTGCGCAAAAAGCAGCAGGCCGTCTCCGCCACCCAGGAAGAGGTCAATCTGGTCAAAAAGTCTCAGCTTGAAATGCTGGAGAAGATCTCCGGCTTCACCCAGGAAGAGGCAAAGGTCTACCTCATCAAAAATGTGGAAACCGAGGCCCGTCACGACGCTGCGGTCAAGCTCAAGGAGATCGAGGCGCAGCTCAAGGACGAGGCCGACCAGCGCGCCCGGGAGATCATCTCCATCGCCATTCAGCGCTGCGCTGCCGACCATGCAGCCGAGGCCACCGTTTCTGTGGTGCCCCTGCCCAATGACGAGATGAAGGGCCGCATCATCGGCCGCGAGGGCCGCAACATCCGCACCCTCGAGACCATCACCGGTGTGGATCTGATCATCGACGACACCCCCGAGGCCATCACGGTCTCCTCCTTCGATCCCGTCCGCCGGGAGATCGCCCGTCTGGCTTTGGAAAAGCTCATTGCCGACGGCCGCATCCATCCCACCCGCATCGAGGACATGGTGGAAAAGTCCCGCCGCGAGGTGGACCAGACCATCAAGCGCGAGGGCGAGCGCGCCGTGTTCGAAACCGGCGTCACCGGCCTGCATCCCGAGCTGATCAAGCTGCTGGGCCGGCAGAAGTACCGCACCTCCTATGGGCAGAACGTGCTCAACCACTCGATGGAGGTCGCCCACATCGCGGGCCTGCTTGCCGGCGAGCTGGGTGAGGACATCGCCCTGGCCAAGCGCGCAGGGCTTCTGCACGACCTTGGCAAGAGCGTAGACCATGAGATGGAGGGCAGCCACGTCCAGCTTGGCGTGGAGCTTGCCCGCAAGTATAAAGAGAGCGCCGAGGTCATCCACGCCATCGAGGCCCACCACGGCGACGTTGAGCCGCAGACGGTCATCGCCTGCCTGGTCCAGGCGGCCGACGCCATCTCTGCCGCCCGCCCCGGCGCCCGGCGCGAGAATGTGGAAAACTACATCCGCCGTCTGGAAAAGCTGGAGGAGCTCACCAACACCTACCCCGGCGTGGACAAGGCCTATGCCATCCAGGCCGGCCGCGAGGTCCGCGTGATGGTCAAGCCCGAGGAGGTCACCGAGGAGAATATGATCCTCCTGGCCCGCGACCTGGCCAAAAAGATCGAGTCCGAGCTGGAATACCCCGGCCAAATCAAGATCAACGTCATCCGCGAGACCAAAGCCGTGGAGTACGCCAAGTAAACACCACAAAAAGCACCGGAACGATCAACAGATCGTCCCGGTGTTTTTTGCACCCCTGCAGTGAAATACGCCCCCGTAGTGGCGCATGACTCCCAAGGGACCAGCTTCGCGTCGCCCATGCGCCCGTCGCGCAGCGCCACGATCCTCAGAGTCCGTAGGGGTCGATGACCACATCAGCCCGTCGCGAAGCGCCCGTATCACGCAGCATCTACGTGCTGGCGCATGTGCGACGCGCAGCTAGTCCCCTGGGAGTCATGCGCCACTACGGAACGCACCTATCCCGTAGGGGTCGATGACCACATCGACCC
>ONCN01000039.1 GCA_900316335.1 uncultured Eubacteriales bacterium
TTATTAAACAATTTTCATGAAATGTTGAAATATGCAAAATAGCACTTGACATCGTAACACTGTTATGGTATTATTTGGCCGTAACAGTGTTACAGCATATGGATTGGAGGGCCTATGGACAGTGAATTGATCTCAAAAAAGGACCTGCTGCAACAGTTTGGCATCTCCTATGGCGCGCTGTATCGGTATAAGAGAATGGGACTGATCCCGGAGGAATGGTTCCTGCGCAGGTCCACCCCAACCGGTCAGGAGACCTTTTTCTACCGCAGCCAGATCCTGCCGCGCATGGAGCAAATCCTGGGCCGAGGCGCGTCTTTGGAGGATCTGGCGGAGGAGCTGCATCAAACCAGACAGCGGCAGCCGCAGCTTCGCCTGGTGGTCCGAGACCGCTACAGCACACACAGCTTCTTTGTGGATGAGCTTGAATCGGTCCTGCTCATCGACGGCGATACCCAGACCGATCTATTGGAACAATGGAAAGGAGCAACACGATGACGACAGACAATTTGGAGCTGCACATCTCCGGCGCATCCAAGATGCCCGGAGGCGAATACGCCTCTGTCCGCATCAGCGGCAGCGGCAAGATCACCGGCAACCTGCTGTGCGGGACCTTCTCGTGTTCCGGCGCGGGCAAGGTCGAAGGAGACCTGGTATGCCGGGAGCTGGCAAAGAGCAGCGGATCAACGAAAATTGAAGGAGATTTTGAAGCAAACGCAATGATGGTGTCCGGCGCGTTCAAGGTGGCGGGCAATTGTGTGATCCACACCAAGGCGCAGGTCGCCGGCAAGCTCAGCGCAGAAGGTGATCTGAACGTTTCAGAGCTGGAGCTTGCAGGCGTGTGCAAGGTCGACGGTGCGGTATGCGGCACCGCTTTCAACATCTCCGGCTGCCTGGACGTGGAAAACGGAGTTGAGGCGGAGCAGTTCTACTGCGCCGGGGTGAGCAAGATCGGCGGATTGCTGAACGCAGAAACTGTGCGGCTGGAAGCGAGCAGCCAGAACAAGATCCGCTCCATCGGCGGCAGTGTTGTGGAGGTCCTGCCAAAGGGCGGCCTATCGAGCCTTTCGATATTCCGGAATGCTGCGCCGTGCCTTTGCTCAGAGCTGGTAGAGGCCGACACGATCACGCTCACCCGCTCGGTGGTGGAGGTCGTACGGGGCGGAACGGTATCCATCGGGCCGGATTGTGAGATCGGTGTTGTGGAATACAGTCAGGCGGTCCACATTGACCCCTCAGCGCAGGTTAGATCTGTTGTGCGCCTAGCTGCGCAAGCCGCGCTCCCTGAGGCGTAGACAACGCAGCACAGCCCGAAGAGGTCTCCCCTCTCCGGGCTGTGCTGCATTGAAGCAATTATCTGGACTGTTTTCTGTTTTTGTGATCCTCGGCAATTCTTGCGCCCCAGTCGGCAGACAGGGGTCTTGCAGAGCGAACATTGGCCACAGCCTCGGAAACGCAGTCGAAGACTAGCTCTGTGCCCTTTTGGTCGGCGTTGTAGTTTACCGCGCGATCTGCGCAAATTCCAAAGCGGGAAGCCGTGGAGATGGCGTCGATGTTCGCGCCGATGAAGAGAAACTCCCAGCCGTAGCGCTCCTTCTGCCGCTGGATCATATCCTTCACCTGCTGCGCGCCGTAGCGTCGGCTTGCGTTTTCCATCCCGTCGGTGGTGATGACAAAGAGCGTGCGAGCGGGGACGTCCTCTTCGCGCGCATATTTGTGGACGTTGCCGATGTGGTGGATCGCGCCGCCGATGGCGTCAAGAAGGGCGGTGCAGCCGCGGACCGTATAATCCCGATCGGTCATGGGCGCGACCTTGTCCAGGTCGACGCGGTCATGGAGGACCTGGGACTCATGGTCAAACAGGATCGTGGAGACCAGGGCCTGTCCGGGTTCTTTCTTCTGCTTTTCGATCATGGCGTTGAAACCGCCGATGGTGTCTGCTTCCAGCCCGCCCATGGAGCCGCTGCGGTCGAGAATGAATACCAGCTCTGTCAAATTCTGTTTCATTGGAAATACCTCCCTGTGTTTTGGTTTGTGACCATAGTTTAACACAGGGAGGTATTGCTTTGGTCGCTTGAAAAGCGACATTTCATGCGCGGAGAAGTTTTTGATCAGGCGCCGAGCAGGCTTTGGTCGAAGGCAAACAGCGCTTCGTTGATCTGGTAGATATCATACACGCCGCGGGAGATAAAGAACTCTATGATCACGTCAAACTTGCTGCTGTGCGACAGGGCGTAGCCGGCCTTGTACAGCAGCTCCCGCGTCTCGACGAGATCCAGCTCCAGTGCGACGGCAAAGGCCAGTGCTGTGGGCTTGGACGGCTTGTACTGCGGGTTGGAGCGGATCTTGGAAAACAGCTTGCGGTCAACGTTAGCCTTTTTATAGCAGGCTACGTCTGTCATGCCTTTTTCGTCGATCTTGCGCAGGAGCATCTGGGAAAAGCTCTCGTCCATCGCACGCAGCGCTTCTTCGAGCGAGGCGGGCTTTTTGGCAGCTTTTGCCGCCGGGCGGGGCAGCGCGGCAGCAGGAGCCAAGCCATAATCTGCGCAAAACAAGTCTTGCGCAGCCGTTTGCGGGGCGCTGCACAGCTCCACACGGTTGGATTCCCTCGCGTTCCGATGCTCGCGCACATAGGTCTCGTCGATGTAGGATTCAATATCTGTGCGAAGCTTCCGGCTGAGCTGGAAGACTGCGCTGTCATAGACGACCAGGATCAGGTCCATTTCATGTTCAAGCAAAAAGGCGCTGAGCCGGTCCATGGCTATGCGCAAAGCCAGGTCCTTCGGAAATCCAAAGGAGCCCGCTGAAATCAACGGGAACGCGACCGAGCGCAGACGCCTGGCGTGGGCAAGCGCAAGGCTGCTGTCATAGCAGGCTGCAAGCGTCTGCTCCTCCCCTGCTGCCCCGCCCTGCCAGACCGGACCCACGGTATGGATCACATAATGCGCAGGCAGATCATAACCGCGGGTGATAACGGCATGGCCGGGCAGGCATCCGCCGAGCTTGGCACAGGCTTTCTGAAGCTTTGGGCCGGCGGCACGGTGGATCGCGCCGTCCACGCCACCGCCGCCGGAAAGGTTGGAATTGGCCGCGTTCACGACCGCGTCACATGAGAGTGTCGTGATATCGGCACGCAGGATCCGAAGCGGCATAGGTCATTCCTCCTGAGAAAAAACATGGGCAAAGTAGTCGGTCTCCAGGGTGGTCTCACAATAGTTGACCTTGTTTCGAACCACCGTCTTCATCCGCTCCACGTACCCCTCCGGGATCGTCACGTCCTCACTGACAGGGGTGAAGACGCCGGTACGGGAGATATAGGTTCCAAGCTCAGTCTTGAAATCATAGACCGTGTTGAAAACCAGAGGCTCCGCCTGTGAGAATACGTCACGCCCGGGAAGCAGCCTGGAGTCCCAGGACAGGCCAAACAGATTGAGCAGTGTGGGCAGGATGTCAAGCGAGCTCGTAGGGCTGTCGATCACGATCGGATCGTGTTCCTCCAGGCAGCCGGACCAGAGGATCAAGCGGTTGTGGTCGCGCTGCAGATAGTTTACCACGTTATAACCATAGAGCTCGGACAGATACGGCAGGCTGCCGAGCGCACCGTCGTCGTCAAGCCCATAGGGAAAATGGTCGGCCGAGAGGACAATGACCGTATCATCGGCAATCCCGGCCTGCTCAAGCCGGTCTACAAGAGCGGTCATGGCCTTCTCCAGCTCCATGTTCGCGGCGAGGTAGGCCTTGACCGGGTGGGAGGCCTCCAGATCCTGGACGTATTCCCAGTTGATACTGGACATCATGTTTTCATGGGTGGAGTAGTTGGAGTGGCCGGAGACCGTCATATAGTAGGCATAGAAGGGTTGATGGTCCAGATACTGGTCAACGGTCCCTTCGATCATCTCAAGGTCGCTCTCCGGCCAGGTTTGTTGAACGTATTCCTCCATGCCATTGCCCATTCCGATGAAGCCCTGCGAAAAGCCCATATGGTTGTGGGTGTAATCGCGGTCGTAATAAGTATAGCTGTTGTTGTGATAGGCAATGCTCCAGTAGCCGAGCTCTGTAAGCTGGCGGCTCAGAAGCATGGGGTTTGTATTATCCACACCCTTGCGGACCGATCTGCCGCCATAGGTTGCCAGCATGCCGAACAGATTGTGGTACTCTCCACCGGTGGTACCGGCAATCTCTGGCTGGTAGTAATCGGTAAACTGGATGCCTTTCGTTGCAAGGCGGTACAGCGTTGGCGTTCGATCGGGGTCAATAACCTCGGCACAAAAAGCCTCGGCAGAGAGGAAAATTAGATTTTTCCCGGCAAACAGGCCGGTAAACTCATTTTTATCAGAAGGAACCTGCGCGGCCACATAGGCGTCGATCTGTGATACCGTGCCGGAGCTGCGCTCGGCAAGGGCTGCAAAGTCGATATCCAGCACGTTGGGGCTGCGGTCGATCTCGGTTGACTCGGGCTCTTGCGGCTCGGTGGTTTCAGGCTCTGAGGCGTCGGTTGGCTGCGTGGGCTGCGAGGCTGACGTCTGCGTGGTCTCAGGCGCAGGCTGCGTCTCAATGGCCGGAAGGGCTGTCGGCTCGGTGACAAAGGTCTTGCCGCTGCCAAAGAGCGCCTTTTGCGTTTCAAGGCGCAGGCTTGTCATAAGACCAAAGGACGGGACTGCCATCTCAAAGCTGTACTCCTGCCGGTATCTGGCGTGCTCTGTGGGGCTTGCAAGCAGACACAACATCACAACGCTCCGGCAGAAGATCAGCAGAACCGCCGCCATCAGCGCGCGGGTTAGATTGACCTGCCGGGCTGGGTCAAAGCGCCGCACCAGCAGAACGTAGGCCAGAAACGGGAGCAGAAACAGCAGAATGTGCAGAAGTCCGCTCACAGAGAAGACCATGTGAAGCACGTCCGCAAGAAAGCTCCCCGCTACGTCCCCCGCGCCGTTTAAGACGGTATTGAGATCGTACAGCGTTTTGAATTTGACGAAGACGAAATACTCCACCATATAAGGCACCGCTGTCAGTGCCAAAAGAATTGCGCGCAGACAGCGGTTGACCTTGGGCGAGGCAGACCAAGCGCAGAAATAATAGCCCGCAAAGCCCCAGCACAATGCAAGCAGCAGGGTGAAAAGCGCACCCGGCCAGCTTATGATTTTTGTTGTAGAAAGGCGGAAGATCAGCTCATTCCAGCACATGGCCAGCGGCAGCACCGATAAGGTAATAGCAAACCGCTTATTCATCTTACATCTTCTCCGGCGCAGAGAAGCCCAAAAGGTCGATGCAGGTCTCCAGGATGGACTTCGTCAGGCCAATCAGTGCGATATACCCCTTCTGCTTTTCCGCATCGGGCTCGGCCAGGATCCTGGTCTCGTGGTAGAACTTATTGAGGTAGCCGGCCAGATCATAGATATAGGCGCAGATCAAATTGGGCGCATAGTCCCGATAGGCCAGCGTCATATTCTCGCCGAAGCGGGTGATGGCAAGCATCAGATCCTTGGCCTCTGCACTCAGCGGCGCCTGGATGGGCAGCGCTTCCCAATCGCCGTAGCGGGAAAGGATGGACTTGATCCGTACGATGGTATAGAGAATGTACGGGCCGGTGTTGCCCTCAAAGGCGGCAAAGCGGTCGAGGTCGAAGACGTAATCCTTGGTGGGCTGGTTGCTCAAATCGCCGTATTTGAGCGCCGCCATCGCGATCTTGGCGGTGGTCTGGTCGGCCTGCTCGCCCGTGACCAGGTTGTTCTCCGCGACCTTGGCGCGCACAAATTCAGTGATTTCGCTGATCAGCGTTTCAAGACGCATCACGCCGCCGGCTCTGGTTTTGAAGGGCTTGCCATCTTTACCGTTCATGGTGCCAAAGCCGATGTGCTTGAGCTCTGTTTCGGGCCGAATGATGCCGGCCTTGCGCGCGGCGCGGAAGACCTGCTCAAAGTGCAGGCTCTGGCGCTTATCCACCACATAAAGGATCTTATCGGGGTGGAAGTCCTTTTCACGCTGGGCCATGGTGGCAAGATCGGTGGTGGCATAGAGTGTCGCACCGTCAGACTTCATGATGATGCAGGGCGGAATTTCCTTTTTGTCTCCCTCCTCCTGCACGGGGATGACCTTGGCGCCTTCGCTCTGAACCAAAAGGCCCTTCTGCTCAAGCATCTCCAGCATGGGGGTAATATAGGGCTGTGCATCGCTTTCTCCGAGCCAGGATTCAAAACTGACATCCAGATTGGCATAGTTCTTTTTCAGATCCGCAACGGAAACGGCCATAATATGGTTCCAAAGCGCCCGGTAGCCGGGCTTGCCCTGCTGCAGCAGTACGGTGGCGTCGTGCGCCAGCTTGGCAAAGTCCTCGTCTTCCTTGGATTTGGCAGAGGCAGTGGGATAGATCTCTTCCAGCTCAGAGATAGTAAACGGCGCCTGCTCGGGATAAGGCCCGCTGAAGCTGTCGTCAAAGTAGCAGAGGTCTGGCTGGCGCTGTTTGAGCTCGGCAATGATCAGGCCCATCTGCAAGCCCCAGTCGCCCAGGTGGATATCGCCGATCACGGTGTTGCCAAAGTAGCGTTGGGTGCGCTTGATGCTCTCACCGATGATGGCAGAACGAAGATGGCCGATGTGCAGGGGCTTTGCCACGTTGGGGCCGCCGTAGTCGATGACCACGGTGCCGGCGTTGGGATCCTCTTGCAGGCCGAAGCGGGGGGCCGTGCGCATCTGCTCAAGATAGGCTGCCAGGAAGGATGGCTCAAGCCGGAGATTTAAAAACCCGGGCATGACCGCCTGGACCATAGAGAACAGTTTGCTTTGCTCCAGCGCCTGGGCAACTGCCTGGGCAATCTGGATGGGCGCTTTGTGGTAGGTCTTTGCAGCGCTCAACGCGCCGTTGCACTGGTATTCACACAAATCCGGCCGGTTGGAGGCAGTCACCTTGCCGAAGGCAGGGGCGAAGCCCGCCTGTTCAAACCCGGCGGAGACCTCTTGAGAGATAAGATCGAGCATTTTTTCCATGATGATCACCTGTTTTCTGAATTTCTCCCGCTATTCTACCAGATTTCAAGGAAAAAGTACAGTATAAATTGTCAAATCCCGTGAAAAAGTCTTGCTGCGAGCGAAGCGGTCACAAAACCTGCGAGATCGGCAAGCAGCGCAGCCGGGACAGCATAGCGGGTCCTGGAGATCCGGGCTGCACCAAAATAGACGGAGATGGTATAAAACGTCGTCTCGGTGCTGCCAAGCATAATCGCAGCCGTGCGGCCGATTAGAGAATCCGGCCCGTAATATGCCATCAGATCCGCCGCTACAGCCAGAGCTGCGCTGCCGGAAACGGGGCGGACCAGCACAAGCGGCAGCGTCTCGGGCGGGATGCAAAGCACCTTGGCTGCAGGCGTGAGCAGCGCGGTAAGCGCCTCCATCGCGCCCGACGCGCGAAGCATCTCCACCCCGGACAAAAGGATCACCAGCGCCGGAAACAGCGACGGATAGAGCTTTAAGCTCTCCCGGCCGCCTTCCAGCAGAGCGCTGTAAACATCCTGCCGGCGCACCACGGAGGCCACTGAAGGCAGCAGAAGCAGCAGGGGGATCACATACGCCGTCAGCGCGGCCATATTCTGCAAAACAGCTTTGCCCCCCATAGACCGACCGTGACGGATGCGATAGAGGTCAGCCACACCGGGAGCAGGATATCAAACGGCGCGCCTGCCCCGCAAGTCGCGCGAAGGGCAGCCACGGTGGTCGGAATAAGCTGGATGGATGCGGTGTTTAAAACCACAAGGCGGCACATCTCGTCAGACGCGCTTTCGCTTTGTGAGGAAGCCTGCATGCGTTTGACCGCTGCAATACCAAGCGGCGTAGCCGCGTTGCCAAGGCCAAGCAGATTTGCAGTTACATTTTCGCTGAGCTTTCCGAGTGTTTTGGGATCACGGGACGCTTCGGGAAACAATCTGCGCAGAATCGGCCTGAGCACGCGTGTGAGCACCCGCTCCGCCCCGCTTTGCTCCAACAACCTGCTCAGGCCGGACCAAAGGCAGATCGGCCCTGCCATCGCAAGGCAGAGCTCGGCTCCCTTTTTTGCGCCGGAAAGCGCAGCCTGGCTCACCTGCTGCATTTGTCCGGTTGCAGCACCGAAGAGCAAAGACAGGACCAGCATCCCTGTAAAGACAACTGACATCGCCACGGTTCATTCCTCCCTCGGTGGAGCATATGCACAGAAGGCGCAAAAAAGCACACGGCGAAGCTCGTCGTGTGCTTTTTTGCAGGCGGGATCACTCCCGGCGCAGAGCGTCGATGGGGTTCATATTGGCAGCCTTGGTGGCAGGAAGCAGGCCGAAGACGATGCCGATCACGGTGGAGAACAGCGCGGCGACCAGAATGGCCGGCACGCTGATGGCCGTGGGCGTCTGCATGGCCCGTCCCAACAGCTCGGCAAGGCCTATACCGGCCAGGATGCCGAGGATGCCGCCAAGAGAGGTCAGCACCGCAGCCTCCGTGAGGAACTGGCGCAAAATCCGGCGTTTTCTCGCGCCGATGGCCTTTTTCAGACCGATCTCGCTGGTTCGCTCGGCCACGGACACAAGCATGATGTTCATCACGCCGATGCCGCCTACAAGCAGAGAGATGCTCGCGATCCAGATGAGCTGCCGGTTGGTGGAGGTACTCATGGCCTGCAGCTGCTCTGCCTGCTGCAGAAGGTCCTGGGCCTGGTAGCTCAGCTCGCCATCGTGCGTCTTGATCTGGCTGGAGGTCAAGGCGTCAGCCACTGCTTTGCCGGCGGCGGTCATATCGTCGGTACCGGTGGCCTTGACCGCCACAGACTGCGGCTGGTCAAACCGATAGGCAATCTCCCAGCCTTTGTTGGTGATAAACATGGAGCCGCTGGAGGTGTCTGCATACATCTCATAGTCCTGCAGGTTCTCGATGACCGGCTTGAAACCGCCGCCCTGCTCCACCACGCCGATGATGGTAAATGGCTCGCCGCGCACCTCAACGGTCTTTCCGACGGGGTTCTTACCGGCAAAGAGCGTGGAGACCGCCTGGGTGTTGAGCAGAACCACCTTGCGGTTTTGGGTGAAATCCTCTTCGACAAAGCTGCGTCCGTAGCAGAGCTGATAGCCGTACAGATCCATGTAGTGCTCATCCACGCCCAGCATCTTGCCGTTGTAGCCGGTGCTGAGGTAGAACACACCGGTGTTATAGTCTCTTTGATAGAACAGCGAAACATCAGAGACCTTGTCCAGCTTCAAAAGCTCGTCGCGTACCTCCGGCGTGATGACGGCGACGCCGTCGGGCGCGCCCATTTCGTTGGAGTCGTAAGGGTATTCGTTTTGATACAGACTCACAACCACGGCGTTGGTGCCGGAACCGATGAGGTTTTGCTTGATCTGCTCGCTGGTGCCCTTGATGGAGGACACAATGGTGATGATCGAAGCGATGCCGATGATGATGCCGAGCATCGTCAGAAAGGAGCGCATCTTATGGTTCCAGACGCTTTGGAACGCCTGTTGGATGTTTTCAAGCATGTGCGGTCCTCCCTTCTCAATAGCCGCCGTAGAGGTCTTCAGGTGAGCCCTCTTCGGTTTTTGCGCCGTCAGTCACGGTCTTGCCATAGGGGAAGGCCACGTAGTCCTCCAGGCTCAGGCCGGAGGTGATCTCAAGCTGCCAGCCCCACAGGTCGCGGCCGGTGGTGATCTCACGCTTCTCCAGGCGCTCGTCTTCATTGCGGACGTAGACGTAGCTCTTGCCGTTTTCCTGGAGGATAAAGGCCTTCATCAGATAGAAGGCGTCGTCATTCTGCCCGACCTGGCTTACGTTGATGTCCACCCAGGAACCGTCCTGCAGGTCTGCATCGGCGGGGATCGTAAGCGTAACGGGATAGTAGCTCAAATTCTGGTTTTCCGACCAGCCGTACCGGTTGGTGGTAGGATACGGAGAGATGGAGGACACGGTGGCCTCATATTCGCCATAGTTGCCCCAATAGGAGACCACAGTCATGGTCTGGCCGATTTCAATGTTTTCCAGGCTCAGTTCGTCAACTGCGGTATTCACAAGATAACCGCCGCCGCCGGAGATCTTTACCACGGGCTCACGGTTCTGATAGGCGGTATCGGGATCGCCGACGTTCAGAACGACGCCGTCAAAATCGGCGTAGATGGTGCCATCGCCCATCTCCCGCTCCATGCGGGTGTATTCCACCTTGGCCATACGGATCTTGATATCCAGCTCCTTGAGCTTCTGCTCCATCTCGGCCTTCATCTTTTTCAGCTCGCTGGGAGAGTATCCGCCGCCACCGCCGGGATCATCCGGGAAGAAGGGCATTGGATCGGGCTGTACAGGCTCTTCGCTGTCTTCACCGGGCTCGGGGATCTGGCCGACGTACCCGTTGGCGTCGAGGAACGAGAAGGTCCAGCCGCCGTCCTTGCGGGTGAAGGTCATGCCCCAGGCGCCGGTAATGGGGTTGTCAGTACGGTTTTCCTCGCACTGGGCAAAAACCACATGGACCTGATCGCGCCCGCTGAGCAGCTGCTGGATAAACGCTTCGTCCAGGCCAACCCCGTCGGCTGCGACAACGAGATACGGATCATCCAGCGTGCCGCTGCCTCGGATCAGCTTATAGTCCTCAACCAGATGCTCATCGACCGGCTCAGTGGGCTCGGTGGATTCCTCGGTCGGCTCTGTGGACTCTTCTGTGGGCTCAGTGGGTTCCTCAGACGGCTCGGTCGGTTCGGTGGGCTCTTCCGAAGGCTCGGTTGGCTCGGTGGGTTCCTCCGAAGGCTCGGTCGGTTCGGAGGGTTCCTCAGACGGCTCGGTCGGTTCTTCGGACGGCTCGGAGGGTTCCTCTGACGGCTCGGTCGGCTCGTCCGGGACAGGTTCTCCCTCGCCGTTTGCAAGCAGGCTCAGATGGATCCCGCGCTGGGTTTCGGGCGAGGTGAGCATGGAAAGAAATACACCCTCAGTCGAGGCCGCAGCCGCGGTGGGATTGTAGCTGTAGCCCAGAAGCTCCTTGTATTCTTTTTTGGTTTTTTCCATGTCCTGCTCAAGCTTCTGGATCTCCAGATCCTTGCGCTTGAGCTGCAGCTCTGTGAGGCTGGTGTTGAACTCGAGGATGGGATCACCCTTTTTCAGTTCGTCCCCCTCTTGTACAAGGATCTTTGTGACCTCCTGGGTCTCAGACAGATAAACCGTCTGCATCCGGTCGGTGGTAACGCTGCCGCTGAGGGAGGAACCGTCATAGTTACCGCCCTGCTGGGAGAACTCCGCCACCGAATAGACCTTGGCGGGATCCCGGTTCAGGCGCAAGAACACAAACAATCCTGCAAGCACCGCTGCCACGCCCAGGACAGATCCCAAGGCGATCAGCCATTTTTTCGTGTTACTCATTTTGCGCCCCCCTCTCCGGTATCCAGCATGCCGTCACGGATCCGATAGATCTTTTTGGCCATTTCTGCAATGGACGGCTCATGGGTGATCATAATGATGGTGGTGCCTTTTTGGTTGATGGTCTCAAACAGCTCCATCACCATCTCGCCGGACGCTGTATCCAGGGCGCCGGTGGGCTCGTCGGCCAAAAGCAGCGTGGGGTTGCCAGCCATCGCTCTGGCGATGGCAATTCGCTGGCACTGTCCGCCGGAGAGCTGGTTGGGCAAAAACTTCATGCGGTCAGAAAGGCCTACGCTTTCAAGGGCCGCCTCAGCGCGCTGCAGGCGCTCTTTTTTTGGCACGCCGGCATACATGAGCGGCAGCGCAACGTTTTCAACGGCGTTCATCTTGGGCAGAAGGTAAAAGTTCTGGAACACAAAGCCGATATACTTGTTGCGCAGATCCGCCAGCTCGTCTTCCTTTTTGGAGCCGACGTCCTGTCCCTCGAGCAGATAGGTGCCTGAGCTGGGCTTGTCCAGGCAGCCGATCAAATTCATCAATGTCGTCTTGCCGGAGCCGGACGGGCCCATAATGGCAAGATACTCGCCCTTCTCCACAGAGAAGGTCACATCTTTTAAAACCGGGACTTCATTTTTGCCCCAGTAATAATGCTTATAAATGCCCTGCATCGATAAAATCATCCGACAGGCCCCGCTTCCTCTACGGCGTTTCCGCCCTCCACGTCCTCGGGCGCATTGGGTTCTTCCACGTCCTCGGGGACAAATTCGTCCGGCACGTCTTCCTCGAAGCCTTCTTCGATGTTGCCGTTAAACTCGTCCATACCGGGCTCCATCGGCATTTCGGCAAAGTTCTCCTCGGAATACTTGGTTACGTTGGCACCGGCAACACAGGTTTCATCAGGGAAGGCGATGAAATCATCCGCGGTCAAGCCGCTGACGATCTCATAGGTGCCGTTCATCTCGTCATATGCGCCAAGCTGAACGGTACGCTTTTCCAGACGGTCCTTGTTGTTAGCGGCCCATACATAGGGATCGGTCTCGGCGTCTACAACAAAGTAGGCCGGGAGCAGCAGGCCCTGGGCGGTCTGCTCCTGCTCCACGCCGGGCTCGATATACACATGCTGGCCAAGCATCAGACCCTCGTCGGTATCCAGGGTGATGTAGAAGGGATATTTGCTCGACTGGGTCATCTCATCAGAAGGGCCGTAGTACATCTGGCTGTTGTCCTTCACGGGGTTATCCGTGTCGATGCGATCCACCATGCCGGTCCAGGTTACGGTATCATCCACGCGGGAGCGAATGACCACGGGCATGCCGGGCATCAGGCTCATGGCGTTTTGCTCGTTGATGGTGCCTTTGATCCGGTAGTCGCCGGACTGCGCCAGGGTCATAAAGGGCTGCGGGTTGCCGTAGTCGTCGGTCGCGCCGGTCTCGTTGATGGTCTGGACGCTGCCGTCCACGGTTGCACGGACCTCGGACTGCTCCAAAAGGTTCTGCACCCGCTCAATCTCCTTCTCCTTAGCAGTGACGTTCAGATTTGCCTCAGAGATATCAACCTGGAGCTCCTGGATCTGCAGGGTATAATCCAACTGGTCGGATTTGGAGGCCTTGGCCTTATCCTTTTCAAGCGTGCTGATCTGCTGGCCCTTTGTCTCGATGGAGACCTTGAGCTGCTCGAGCTCGAGCTGCTTTTTTTCGAGCTCCAGGCCCAACGTCTCGTTGTCATAGGTAAACAGAATATCACCGGTTTTGACCTTGTCGCCCACGGAGACCAGGATCTCCTTGACCTCCATATCCTGGTCCTTTTCGATGGTGATGGTCTGCCCTGCCTCCACAAGGCCTGCATAGCGATCCATCAGTCCCACGGCACCCTGCCCGGTGAGCATGGCGACCGACTGCACAGAAACTGTCACACCGCTGTTCTGGCTGCATCCGCACAGCAGCAGGGCGAAAACCAGACCCAGCGCCAGCAGACACTTCACATTCTTTCTCATAGGTACATTCCCTCCGTTTTGGATGATTGTGGTTTTATCTTATCATATCTTAGACGAAATGAAAAGAACAATGTTCCATATTCATGAGATTTTAATTATCCAAGCAGACGAAAGGCCAGCGCGAGCAAGGCGCACAGTACAGCTCCAGAAGCAGTTGGCAGCACCACGGCAAGCAAGGTATCTGAAAGGCGCCGGGTTTCGCGCCAGATGGTGAGGATTGTGGTGCCGCAGGGCCAGTGAAGCAGACAGAAAACTGCCGCGCAGACTGCTTGCCGAAAGCCGATCCCGGAGGCTGCAAGAAGCTCTGCCATCCCCGCAGGCGTCTGCGCGGCGGTCAATGTCCCGCCGGTGAGGATCATCACGGCAAGCGGCAAAACCAGCTCGTTTGCCGGAAAGCCCAGGATAAACGCCAAAAGCAGCACCCCGTTCATCCCAAGAACCCTTCCGGCGGGATCCAAGACCGCAGCCGCCATTTGCAGCAGCCCGCTCTCCCCTGCCGGGATCCGGGACAAGATCCAGATCAGAAGGCCGGCCGGCGCTGCCGTCATAACAGCTCTGCCCAGGACGCGGGCTGAACGATCGAGCACAGACCGGATGAGCAGTCTGCCAAGCTGCGGGCGGCGGTATGGCGGCAGCTCCATCACAAAGCAGGCGTTCGGATCCGGGAGAAGACGTCCAAGCAGCTTGGTCACGACAAGGCTCAAAAAGACCGCAAAGACAACCAGGCCTGTGAGGATCAGCGCTTTCATCCCGGCAGCGCCGGCGCCTGCCCCAGGCAGCAAAAAGCCGGACAGGAGGATCAAGGACGGAAAGCGGCCATTGCAGGGAATGAAGCTGTTTGTCAAAATGGCTTTGCGCCGAGCCGGCTCTGTATCCAGAATGCGGCAACCTGTGACGCCCACAGCGTTGCAGCCAAAGCCCATGCACATCGTAAGCGCCTGCTTGCCGCAGGTGCCGGCCCAGGCGCAGGGACGGTCCAGCAGCGCGGCGGCGCGGGGCAGATATCCCAGATCCTCCAGCGCGGTGAAGAGCGGGAAGAAGATGGCCATGGGCGGCAGCATCACCGAAATCACCTTGGCAGTGGTGCCGTAGAGCCCGTCAAGCAGAAGCTGGCGCAGGGTCTCGGGCCAGGACGCCGTCAAAGCAGAAAGCGCTTGCCCAAGGGTAAAAAAAGCGCGCTCTAACAAAGCCGAGGGGTAATTTGCCCCCTGGATGGTGAGCCAGAACAGGCCGAACAGCAGAAGTCCGAGAAACAGATAGCCGGTGTATTTGCCAAGAAACAGCCGGTCAAGGCGTTCCTCCCGGGTGCGGTTGAGGTGTCCGGAGAGGCAAAGGGCGGCAAGTGCGGCGGCCTGTTTTTTCCGCTTGACGGGATCTGAGGCAGGCGTAACGGCAGTTTGGGAAACCTCGCCGCTGCACACCCGGCGGATGGCTGTCTGAAGGCCAAGAAGCGTCTTGGGCTTTTTAGCGCACGTAAGGACCACCGGGACGCCAAGCGCCCGGGATAATGCCTGCTGATCCACGCGAAGACCGCGTACCTGGGCCTCGTCATAAAGATTGACGCACACGACGACACGGTCTGTCCGGCAAAGAAGCTCGAGCGTCAAGCCAAGGGTGCGCTCCAAGGCCGTTGCATCCAAGACCGCTACCACGCAATCCGGATCCTGCGCGCGAAGAAACGAGGCCGCGATCTCCTCCTCGGGGGAGCTGCCGCTGAGCGCATAAGTACCGGGAAGGTCTGTCAGCTCATACGCCTCCCCTGCCAGGCGATAGCTGCCCCGCGCGACAGCAACCGTTTTTCCCGGCCAGTTGCCGGTGTGCTGCTTTAAGCCGGTCAGCGCATTGAAAATCGAACTTTTCCCCACATTGGGATTGCCTGCCAAGGCTACGGTATACATCAGATCCCTCCCAGTTTTCTTCCGGAGCCGGGCGAAACAACGCTCGCATTCGGTCCCTCTAAACAAGCTCTACCAGGATCCCCGCCGCATCACCTGACCGGATGGCGGCGCAGGTGTCTTGGAAGGTGTAGATCCCGGGATCCCCCAAAGGACAAATCAGCTCCAGGCAGATCCGCGCGCCGGGAATGAGGCCGAGATCCCGCAGCCGCTTTTCGGCGGCCTGAGGCAGGTCCATTGTGCGCACGGCTGCGGTCTGTCCGGACTTGAGCGCCGTGAGGGGCATTACAGTTTGGTCCATGGCGTCCACATCCTCTTCCCAGTATAAGCAGCTCCGGCCAAACAGGTGCATACGCAGTGGCGGCATACCGCGTCTTCCAGTTTTGGATCGCCCATCGATCTGGCTTATACTAGAATGCAAGGGGCTGTCTCACAAACGAGGCAGCCCCAAAATCGTGAAAAATAACGGCAGCCGGCACTTGAAACGTGTCGGCTGTCGGCTTATACTATTGGTGT
>ONCN01000143.1 GCA_900316335.1 uncultured Eubacteriales bacterium
ACGTAGTTGTCCACGTCAAAATAGCGCGCGTTCATCGCGTGCATGACGCTGTAGGTCAGATAAAACAGCCCGTCCTGCTCGCACCAGGTCAGGCACGGCGCCCAAACGCCCTTGGCCGAGGGCAGCCCCTCCAGATGCGGCGCAGTCGGACCCTGCAGGCCGTGGGTCAAAAGCGACCAGTGCTTCAGATCGCGGGAATGATAGATGGGGATGCCGGGCAGCCACTCAAAGGTGGACAGGGCGATATAATAGTCCTCGCCCCGGCGGCAGACGCAGGGATCCGGGTGAAAGCCCGGGAGAATGGGATTGGTGAGATACGCTTCCATAGACGCCTCCTGTGGTTGATCATGGGTATTGTACCACAATCCGCCCGCGCTGACAAGCCCCGGGCGCTTCATTCTGCGCCCGGGGCCGTTTTGGTTCTGTACCGGTCAGCCGGCGATGAGGTACACCGCAACGCTGGCCAGCGTGGCGGTCAAGCCCACACAGGCCTCGAAGGGGATGAGCTTCATCCGGTCGCGGATGCTCATGTTCACGCTGCCGCCGGTGGCGTGGAAGAAGGAGCCGTGGGGCAGCGAGTCGATGACCGTGGCGCCAGCATGGATCATAGCTGCGGCTGCCAGCGCGGCCACGCCCTGGCTCACCAGGGTCGGCGCAAAGGTCTGCGCGGCAATGGTGGCGCCGGCAGTGGTGGAGGCCGTGGCGCCGGCCATCAGGATGCCGGCAAGCGGGGCCAGAACAAAGGCAGGCATATTCAGCGCCTCCAGCACCCGGATCACGTCATACTGCAGCGCAGACGCCTTGATGATGCCCGCAATGGTGCCGGTGCCGATGAGCAGAATGGACACGCCCACCACCTTGGACAGGCCGAACTCGGTGAAGCTGACCGTCTGCCGGACGTTGCCGGTCACCAGGATGCACACCAGACCGCCGATAGGCAGCGCAATGAGCGGATCGATGGTCACGCCTGCAATGGGCCGCAGCGCAAGCAGGATGATCACAACAGCCGGCCCCAAAATTGCCTGGAAAAAACCGGGCAGCTTGGCATCGGAGGTCTCAATGTCGGAGCTTTCCACCGCCAGGCCGTTCTTCTTGCCCGCAAGCAAAGAGGCCAGCACGATTGCAGCCACCAGCGCAAAGAGCGCGGGAATGGCATTTTTCAGCATCAGAGCGGTCAGATCCACGCCGAAGGCCTCAGAGGCTGCGATGGTATTGGGGTTGGGCGAGATGATGTTGCCCGCCTTGCCGCCGCCGATCATGGCAAGCAGCAGGCTTTCCTTGGGCAGCTTCGCCTTTTTGCCGATGGCCAGGGCGATGGGCGCCACGGTGATCACGGAGATATCCACAAACACGCCCACGGCGCAGATGATCATGGTGGCAATGGCAATGGCGGCCACAGCCTTCTTTTCGCCCATCTTTTCCACGATGGTCTCGGCGATCTTCTGCGCGGAGCCCGTCTTGATCAGCGCGCCCGCCAGAATGCCAGAGGTCATGATCCGCAAAACGGAGGACATCATGCTCTGTGCGCCGGAAACCATGGTGTTCACCGTGGTCGCAAGGCCTCCGCCGCCGAGCAGGCCGCCCACCAGCGCGCCGAGAATGAGGCTGTATGCGGGATGTACTTTTTTGATGATGAGAACAATAGCCAGCGCCAGACCGACCAGCGCGCCGATGGTGTTGAAATCGTAAGTCATGCGAGGTTCCTTTCTTTTTCTTCGCTCATTTGCCTGCCAGTGCCATGCCCGCCTTGAGGAAGCGGAACATCCGCACGGCGCCCAGATAATACAGCTCCTCCGCCCGGCCCAGGGCCTCCTCCAGAGGCATGGGGGCGTCAACGGTGGTCATCAGGCTCTCGATGCCGTGGTTGAAGATGTGGTCCGCATCCCGCCCCAAAGAGCCGCTCAGCCCCACGGCGACCACGCCCTTGGCCTTGGCGCGCTCGCCAACGCCCTGCATCACCTTGCCGAAGCAGCTCTGCCAGTCGGTGCGGCCCTCGCCGGTGACCACCAGATCCGCGCCCTCCAGGCGCTTGTCAAACTCGATCAGATCCAAAACCGTCTCAATGCCGGACTTCATCTCGCCGCCCAGGAAGACCATCAGCGCCGTGCCCAGGCCGCCGGCCGCGCCGGAGCCGGGGATGGCGTCGGGATCCACGCCGAACTGACGGCGGATCACGTCCCGGTAGTTGCACATGCCGGCCTCGAGCCGCGCCTGGATCTCCGGGGTCGCGCCCTTCTGCGCGCCGAAGGTATAGGTCGCGCCGTTCTCGCCGCACAGGGGGTTGGTCACGTCGCACATCACGGTGATCCGGGTCTGCTTGACCCGGGGATCCAGACCGGAGACGTCAATGCTCCGCACCCGCTCGAGATCCTCGCCCCGGCCCTCCAGCTCGCGGCCGGCCTCGTCCAAAAAGCGCACGCCGAGCGCCCGGACGCAGCCCATGCCGCCGTCATTGGTGGCGCTGCCGCCGATGGCAATGGACAGATCGGTGAAGCCCTGATCCAGCGCGTGACGGATCAGCTCGCCGGTGCCGTAGCTGGTGGTGTAAAGGGGGTTGCGCTTTTCCATGGGGACCATGGGAAGACCGGAGGCCGCTGCCATCTCCAGCACCGCCCGGCGGTCGTCCAGCCTGCCGTAATACGCCGGGGTGCGTTCCATCAAAGGACCGTAGACCTCGGTCTGCACGCGGCTGCCGTGCTCGGCGGCAATGACGGCGTCGGTGGTGCCCTCGCCGCCGTCGGCAACGGGAACGCCGCTGTAGGTGATGGGGCCGAAGACCTCGGTCGCCGCCTTGGCCAGCAGCGCCACAGTCTGCTCGCTCGAGAGCGTGCCCTTGAAGGAATCCGAAGCGAATAACAATCTCATGGGGAATACCTCCTGTGTTTTTGTGATTTTATTGTAGCAGAAACCGAAATTGTGTGGTATAGTATAGATGCCAAATACAGCGCAATTTATCGTCTGATTTTTGTGTTATATACCATGTTCCGGAGGTGAGGCGCATGCCGCAGGCTGTCCATCTGCGCCTGTCGCAGCAGATCGTGGACACGCTCAAGTCCATCTGCGACCACGACATCAACTACATCGACCCCCAAGGCCGCATCTGCGCCAGCACCGACCCCAGCCGGGTGGGCGGTTATCACGAGGGCGGGCGCGAGGCGGCCCGCACCGGCCAGACCATCACCATTGCGCAGGACGATCCCGCCCGGGAGCTGCGCCGGGGCATCAACATGCCCATCCGGCACAACGGGCAGATCGTGGCGGTGATCGGCATCACCGGCGAGCCGCAGGAGGTGCAGCGCTTTGCGGTCATGGCCCAGCGGCTGACCCTGCTTTTGCTGCACGAGCAGGAGCTTGATCTCAGCCGCCGCGGCATCCGGGCGCAGACGGACTATCTTGTGCGCGCGCTCATCCGGGGCGACGAGCTCCATCCCGCGTTTTTGCAGGAGGTTTTGGCGCAAAACGGCATCCGCACGCCGCCCGAGCGCTGGCGCACGGTGGTGTTTCAGATCCGGGAGGGCACGCACACCCCCGCCCTGGCCTCGCTGGAGGCGGCATTGGACCAGGCCTTTGCGCAGCTTCCGGACAGCCTGAGCGCCTTTTGCTATCCCGACGCCTTTGTGCTGATTACCCGGGCGGAAAACACCGTGAAATACGCCTACGTGCTGCGCGGCGTCGCCCAGACCTGGAGCGCGCATCTGCGCATCGGCGTGGGCTCCCGGCGGAGTCTGCGGCGGCAGCATTTGTCCTATCAATCCGCGCTGATCGCCATCCAGAGTCTTGCGCCGGACGCCTGCCTGGGCTATTTTGAGGATCTGGATCTGGAGATCCTGCTCTCCACGGTGCCGAACAACGCCGTGGAGGCCTATCTTGCCCGAGTCCTGGCCGGGCTGGACGCAGAGGACCGGGCGCTGCTGGACCGGTATTTTTCCAACGATCGCGCCCTGGAGCAGACGGCAAGCCAGCTCTTTATCCACAAAAACACGCTGCAATATCGCCTGTCCCGGATCCATGCGCGCACCGGCTACGACCCCCGGCGGTTCCGCGACGGGGTGGTGCTCTTCACAGCCTTGCACCTGGACCGGCTCAGAGGCAGCGCAGATCCTGCACGCCCCGCGCAGCGTCAATGAGCGCGAGGCGCGGAAAATCTCGTCCCCGGATTGACAGGAAACGGGTTCGTATGTATAATGAAACCATACTGATACAGGAGGCACTTTTTTATGAGCTTTGCACTCAGACCCTACCGGCATCCCGATTTTGACCAGCCCTGCTTCCGCGACGCCCCGGACGCCAGGTTCGTGGTGGTGGACCGCGACTTCTACGCCCCCGAGGGCTACCACGCCACGGCCATCTACCCCGAATACTTCAAAATTGACGGCAAGTGGCAGCTCGCGCCGGAAAGCCGCATGGACTGCGTTGTGGTCCACGAGCCCGACGGGAGCTTGTCGGTGAAGGAGTTCCGCAATCTGAAGAAGGGCGACGCCATCTGCGTGGGCCGCACAGAGGACGCAAGCGAGGGCATCTACGTCCACACCACGGGCTTCTATGACCCCAGCAAGGGGGGCGAGGCCTTCGCCTTCCGCCAGGGCCGGTCCAGAGAGACCGCCTTCTCGGTGGACTACGACAACCTCTACGAGCTTTTGGAGCATGAAAAGCGCCACGGCAACATCGTCTGGGTCATGGGTCCCGCCTTCGCCTTTGACGCTGACGCAAGAAAGGCCTTCGGCAATCTGATCGCCAACGGCTACTGCCACGCGCTGCTGGCCGGCAACGCGCTTGCCACCCACGATCTGGAGGGCGCCTACAAGAAGACCGCCCTGGGCCAGGATATCTACACCCAGGAAACCATGTACAACGGCCACTACAACCACATCGACACCATCAACCGGGTGCGCTACTACGGCTCCATCCCCGCCTTTATCGAGGCCGAGGGGATCGACAACGGCATCATCTACAACTGCGTGAAGAAGAACGTGCCCTTTGTGCTCTGCGGCTCCATCCGCGACGACGGCCCCCTGCCCGAGGTGTACGCCGACGTCTATGCCGGCCAGAACGCCATGCGCGACTGCATCCGCAAGGCCACCACGGTGATCACCATGGCCACCACCCTGCACTCCATCGCCACGGGCAACATGACCCCCTCGTTCCGCGTTCTGCCCGACGGCACCATCCGGGAGGTCTATTTCTACTGCGTGGATATCGCAGAGTTTGCCGTAAACAAGCTCGCCGACCGCGGCTCGCTGTCTGCCAAGGGCATTGTCACCAACGCCCAGGACTTCATCGTCAACGTCGCCAAAGGCCTCGGCGTGTGGGACGAATAATCGCTGGATTATTCTGAGAAATATGAACAGACAATCGTGTTGCGCAAAAGCACCGGAACGATCCTCCGATCGTTCCGGTGCTTCGCACTGTCAAAGAACGCCGGAACCAGCATATCGTGGTTTCATTGCTTCATTCCCATGACCTGAGCCGTTTTTACCACGCTGACTTTCCTGCATTCGTGTGTCCTGCGAACGGTTGTACACACGTACGGATTTTTTAACTCTTATACGTTTTTTATCCTGTGTCTATCCACAATCTCACAATCATCAGACATCCCTTGCAAAACTGCAAACAAAAGGTAGCGACCCAAATTCTCAGAGCCGCGGGTAATCCAAAAGGGGTAAGACCCTTTTGGTCGTTTTAATTAGGGGTGGATCCAAGGAGGGGGAAGAAATCGAAATCTTCCCCCTCCTTGGCGTGTCTTTGGTTACTTTCTGCAC
>ONCN01000144.1 GCA_900316335.1 uncultured Eubacteriales bacterium
CTGGACTTCGTGCCCGAGACCGTCTGGACCCTGGACGGCTCCGCCATCGTGACCTACGAGGCCGAGGGCGAGGAAGAAGAGCCCACCGAGCCCAGCGAGCCCGCCGAGGCCCAGAGCCTGATCGTCACCTCTGACGACGGCGGCACCACCCTCACCTTCAACCCCGACGGCACCTATGCCTTCGATTTTGAGGCCTACGGCATCCACGAGGAGGGCGCCTGGACCTATGAGGCCGGCGTGCTCACCGTCACCAACGGCAACGGCGACGCAGCAACAGCCGACGGCGATCCGATGCACCTGCACTACGTGTCCGCCACCTCCGATCAGCTCACCGGCGACTACACCATCGCCGCGGCGGATCTTGCTGCCGTGCTCGGCGGCGAGGCCGCCCAGGGCGAGCCGGTCACCATCACGTCTGACGACGGCGCCACCACCCTGACCTTCAACCCCGACGGCACCTTCACCTTCTTCTTTGAGGCCTACGGCGTTGAAGAGTCCGGAACCTGGAGCTACGAAAACGGCGTGCTCACCGTGACCAACCCCAACGGCGACGCAGTCACCGCCGAGGGCGACCCCATGGCCCTGCACTACGTCACCGCCGTGTCCGATCAGCTTGCCGGCGACTACACCATCCCTGTGTCCGAGCTGGAAAAGACCCGCTCCGCCGCCCCCGCCGGGGCCGAGGTCGCCTCTGACGACGGCGCAACGGTTTTGACCTTCAACCCCGACGGCACCTTCGCCTTTGACTTTGCGGCCTACGGCGTCCACGAGGAGGGCACCTGGAGCTATGAAAACGGCGTGCTCACCGTGACCAACCCCAACGGCGACGCGGTCACCGCCGAGGGCGACCCGATGGCCCTGCACTACGTCACCGCCGTGTCCGACCAGCTCGCCGGCGACTATACCATCCCCGCAAGCCTGCTTGCCGGCTGATGCGCCCATTCTGCCCGGGGAAGCCTCCTTCCCCGGGCTTTGCCCGAATACGACCAACACGCCCAAAAAAAGGAGAAAATACGATGAAACCCATTCATGGCGTCAACATGGGCAACTGGCTCGTCCTGGAAAAGTGGATGAAGCCAGACGTGTTTGCCTCTACCAACACCGAGGATGAGACCTGGCTGAGCCGGAAAATGCCGCCCGAGGCGCTCAAGGCCCATCTCAAGCAGCACCGCGACACCTACGTCACCAAGGAGGATTTCCGCCGGGTGAAGGAGGCGGGGCTGTCCACCATCCGTCTGCCCGTGCCCTACCAGGTCTTCGGTGACCGCCCGCCGCTGGTCGGCTGCATCGAGTACGCCGACCTGGCCTTTGACTGGGCCGAGGAGCTCGGGCTCAAGATCCTGCTCGATCTGCACACCGTGCCCGGCTCGCAAAACGGCTATGACAACGGCGGTCTGACCGGCGTTTGCAAGTGGTGCAAAAACCCCGAGGAGGTCGAGTTCGCCCTCTCGGTGCTCGACCGCCTGGCCGAGCGCTACGGCAAGCGCGAGGGCTTGTACGGCATCGAGGTGCTCAACGAGCCCATCTCCTGGATCGTCTACATCTCCGCCCCCTCCACCGGCAAGGCTGTGGACAAGCAGGAGGCCAAGGGCTCGGGCTACGTCCCGCTGCCGTTCCTTCGCGAGTTCTACACCCGCGCCTACAAGGTTCTGCGCCGGCACATGGGCGTGGAAAAGACCGTGGTCTTCCACGATGGTTTCCGCATCGGCTCATGGAACCGCTTCTTCCGCCGCTCGGGCTTTGAGAACGTGGCGCTGGACACCCACATCTATATCTTCGCCATGGAGATGTTCGTCCCCATCCACCGGCCCTGGGTCTACGATCTGTTCACCCGCATCAACGCCTGGCGGGTGCGTCAGGCGCAGAAGGCCATCCCCGTCATCGTGGGCGAGTGGTGCATCTGCAACCGCTATGCCGACCGCATGGGCAAAAAGGTCATGGCCGGCGCCGACATGGCGCGCGAGCAGCGCGAGAAGTACAACGACGTGGCCCGCGTCCAGCTCAAATACTGGAACCAGGCCGACGGCTGGTTCTACTGGAACTACCAGCTCCTGCGCGATCGCAGCGAGCCCATGGACGAGAGCTGGAAGGAAAGCTGGGACTTCTGCCGCTGCCTCGATCACGGCTGGCTGAGCCAGGATATGATCAAGGAATAAGGAATTGCACCTATGAAACACAGCATCTGGAATGCTCCGCTTCTGAACTCCCGCGCCCCCAAGACCAAGGTCGGTCTGTGGGAGATGGCCCTGGGCTACTTCCTGGGCCCGCTGTTTGTGCTGGCTATGACCACCATCGTCAGCACCTATTACCTCACCTTCTACCGCACCTATGACGACGTGGTGGCCCAGGGCCGGTTCCTGGTTCTGCTGCCGCTGCTGTCGGTTATCCCGATGGCCCTGGGCAACATCCTGGTCGGCATCCTGCTGGGCAAGACCAAGACCCGCCAGGGCAAGGCCCGGCCCTTCATCCTGGCCGCCGGCCCGATGCTTGCAGTGTCGGGCATGGTGATGTTCATCATCCCGTATTTCTCTCTGGGCTTCCGCATGGTCTGGATGGCCGTGACCTTCAATCTCTTTGCCGCGCTTGCAAACCCGGTCTACGGCAGCGCGCACTTCCTCATGGTCTCACTCTCCACGCGCGATCTCAAGCAGCGCAGCCTTCTGTCGGTGGTGGCCAACATCCCCGCCGTGGCGGGCAACGGCCTGTTCAGCTCCATCCTCATGCCCATGATTTTGAGCTGGATCAATTCCGCGCCTGCAAACGACGTGCTGCAAAACCGCTGGCAGCTTGTCATGGGTCTGTTCTCGGCCATCGCCTTTGTGGGCTGCCTCATTGAGTACCTGTTCACCCGCGAGCGCATCACCGAGGAGGACCTGGACGATGACGCCGGCGCGCAGGATACCGGCCCGTCCACCCTGGTGCAGCTCAAGTCCGCCGCCTCTGACCGCTACTGGTGGATCATCATGATCTTCTACTTCTTCTACCAGATGGGCGTCATGTTCAAGGGCGGCTATGTGTTCAACATCTTCACCCACACCTATTTTGAAAACGCCAGCTTCTTCGGCATCCCGCTCAACGGCGACACCACCCAGTCGCTTCTGGCCCTCATCGGCGGCGTGCCGCTGGCCGCGGGCATGCTCTTTATCAGCCCCCTTGCCAACCGCTTCGGCAAGAAGAATATGATCCTCGTCGGCTTTGTGATCTCGATTTTGGGCAGCGTGGTCAGCCTCATCGACCCTTCCAATCTCACGATTGTGCTCATCGGCCAGATCCTCAAGGGCATCTCCAGCATCCCCGGCGCCTATATCATGATGGCCCTGTTTGCAGACGTTCTGGACCATTTGGAGGCCCGCTTCGGATTTCGGGTTGACGGCATCTCCATGTCCGTGTATAATACCATTATCACCGTGGTCAACGGCCTGGCGGTGGCGGTGTTCAATCTCTTCTATGACAATGCCGCCCTGTCCCACGAGGGCGTTGTCAGCTTCTTCTTCCTGGGCTTTGAGATCTTTGCCCACGGCATCCTGTTTGTTTTGATGCTGTTTATGACCGTGGAGAAGAACATCCGACAAGAGCAGGACCTGATCGCGCAGCGAAAGGCGGGAGCGCAATGATCGTTACTCTCAACACCACCTTCGGCACCGGCTATAAAGACCGCATGAGCCAGGTGGTCCAATTCACCTCCGACCTCGGCACAGAGGATCACGCCATCGACCTGTGGCCCGAGCACCGCTATCAGCGCTTCGAGGGCTTCGGCGGCGCCGTCACCGACGCGGCAGGCTGGGTCTACAACCAGATGACCCCCGCGCAGAAAAAGGCCGTGATGGAGGCCTACTTCGCCCCGGACCAGATGAACTACCAGATGATCCGCGTGCCCATCGACTCGTGCGACTTTTCGCTGGACCAGTATGAGGCCGCGGTGCTCGACGAGGCGGGCAATCTGAAGTCACTCGACTTTTCCCGGGTGGAGCAGCGCATTTTGCCCATGCTCCGCGACGCCGAAGCCGCAGCCGGGCGGAAGATCCCGTTGATGCTGGCCCCCTGGTCGCCCCCCGCGGCCTGGAAGACCAACGCAGACCGCGCGCACGGCGGCAGCCTTCTGCCCGAGCGCAAGGGCGACTGGGCCGAGTATCTGTGCCGGTATATCCGCGCCTACCAGGACCGGGGCTTCCGGGTCAAGGGCCTGTCTGTGCAGAACGAGCCCCACGCCGTGCAGACCTGGGACTCCTGCCTGTACACCGCGCGGGAGATGAAGGACTTTTTGAAGAACTTCCTCTATCCCGCCCTGGTGCGCCACGGGCTGACCGACGTGGAGCTCTACGTCTGGGATCACAACAAGGAGCGGGCCTATGAATACCTGCGCTGCTGCGTAGACGAGGACTCCGACCCTATGATCACCGGCCTTGCCATGCACTGGTACTCCGGCGACCACTTTGAGACTCTGGATCTGTGCGCCCGGCACTTCCCGGGCAAAAAGCTCATCATCTCCGAAAGCTGCATCGAGTTCAACAAGTTCGACCGCGGCGACGCGCTTGCGGCGGCTGCCAGCTTCGGCCATGAGATCATCGGCGATCTCAACCACGGCCTGTCCTTCTTCGGCGACTGGAACCTGCTGCTCGACCAGCACGGCGGCCCGAACTACGTGGGCAACTACTGCCTGGCCCCCTTCCTCTACGATACCGACCGGGGCGTGCTCGAGCCGCAGCTTCTGCGGCTGTACTTTGCGCACTTCTCCCACTTTTTAACGCCCGGCTCGGTGCGCATTGCGCAAAGCACCTTCTCGCCGCTTGTGGAGACCACCTCCTTCCTGCGCCCCGACGGGACCATCGCGGTTGTTCTGCTGTGCCGCTCAGACAAGCCCGAGCAGGTCACCTTCCGTCTGGAATACCAGGAGGCCACCGTGGTGCTCTATCCCAACTCCATCTCCACCGCCATCATCAGCGGCTGAGCGCCGCGAAAAGGGGGATCTTGCAATGGATCGTCTGACCCTGCGTCCGGCGCGGGAAACGGATGTCCCCGCGCTTTTGGAGATCTACAACTATTACGTCCGCAACACCGCCGTCACCTTTGACCTCGAGCCCGCCGAGCCGCAGGACTTTGCCCGCAAGCTCAAAACCATCCAGGCGACCTACCCCTACCTGGTGGCCGAGCGCGACGGCGCGATTTTGGGCTATGCCTATGCCGGGCCCTTTGTCGGCCGGGCGGCCTACGCCCTGTCGGTGGAGACCACGATCTATCTGCACCCCGACCACCGGGGCGAGGGGATCGGCCGGGCGCTCTACACCCGCCTGGAGCGGGAGCTTGCCGAACAGGGCATCTTAAATCTCTATGCCTGCATCGGCTATCCAGAGACGCCCGACGAATACCTTACCACCGCCAGCGCCGAGTTCCACGCCGCCATGGGCTACCGCCTGGTCGGCCGCTTCCGCAAATGCGGCCGCAAGTTCGACCGCTGGTACGACATGATCTGGATGGAAAAATTCATCGGCGATCACCCCTGAACCAACCGCCCCGGAACCGGGGCGGTTTCAGTCTGTACGGATCACGTACGCAACACACCAGCACGCCGATACGCGCGTGTAGGGGCGAGCATCGCTCGTCCGCGGTATAATCCCCCCCAATTGCAGCACGCCGATGCAAATTCGTACCCGTTTGGGTTGCGAATTTGCATCGGCGTGTTGTATTTTTTTCGCTTTCACCGCGGACGGCCAATGGCCGCCCCTACACACGGATACGCACCCGTCGGGAGGACGGTG
>ONCN01000145.1 GCA_900316335.1 uncultured Eubacteriales bacterium
CTTGGCCTTCTCGGCCACCAGCTTGGCGTACTCGGCCTCGGCCTTCAGCAGATCCAGATAGTTCTCCACCATGGCCTTGGCCTCATCGGTCAGGGCGTCGTAGGCCTCACGGGCGGCCTTGATGGTCTCCTCGTCGTTCAGGGTTGCGGGGTCGGGGATGGCGTCAATGAGCTCTTCCACCAGGTCAGCCTTGGTGACCAGGGCGGCCAGGGCCTCATTCAGCGCCTTGGCAGCGGCGTCCACCTCTTCCTGGGTGGCGTCCGGGTTCTCCAGGACAGCCTTGGCAGCCTCCAGGAGGGCGGGAATGGGTGCGTAGGAATCTTCGGTGTAGTCTTCGACCGCCAGGGCCTCGGCGTCGGCAATCGCCTTTTCCAGGGCGGAGAGATCCAGGCCGCTGGGCTTGCTCTCATACACCTTCCAGCGGTAAATGCCGGAGGCGTTGGAGGCGGTGGTCATGATGAGCCGCAGATCCACGCAGGTAATGGGGGCGAAGTAGACACGGTTGTACTGGTTGAGCTTCATGGCGTCGGTGGGCGCGGTGATCAGGGTGACGTTCTTCCACTCGCCGTCTGCGGCTGCAAGATACTGCAGCTTGAAGTCAGAGGGCACTCTTGTGCCACTGCCATCGTCGTACCAGTAGATGTCGAAGCCGCCAAGGGTGACGGGCTCGTCCCAGCGATAGCCGACGTAGTGGAGAGAACCGGTCTCCTGGCTCCAGTTGCCCCAACCCAGGCGGGTGCCGCCGTTGGAACGGGTGGGCTCGAAGTCCCGGTTGGCAATGCCGTACAGGTTCTCCCAGGAGGCTACATAGTCGGTGTAAATGTGGTCGTTGGTGGTTGTGGTGGAGTCTACGTAGGGGGCCGCGTCCTCACCCAGCTCGCCGGTGACGGAGGCCAGGGCCTTGTCGATCAGGGCCAGCAGCTTCTCGGTCTCGGCGTCGATCATGTCCTGGGTGGTCACCTCGTCGCTCATAAGCTCGTAGGCAGCCTGAATCTCGTCCAGCAGCTCCTGCTTGATGGGGTTCTTCAGCAGGTCCATGATGCTGTTGGCCTTTTCAATGGCAGCGTTCAGAGCCTTGAAGTTCAGGTCGGAGCTGTAGCCGTAGACCTTCCACTCGATGATGCCGCAGCCCAGGGTCACGGGATCCATGGTCATCCGCACAGAGGTGGTGCGGACCGGGCCGAAGGTGGTGTTGTTGTAGCGGTTCAGAGTGTTTTCCAGCGCAGAGCAGTCGGGCATCGGGCGCCAGATGCCGGAGGCATCCAGGTACTCCAGCACCATGTTCTTGGGCTGGAAGTTGCCGCCGCCGTCGCGGAAGTAGTAGACGTCCTGGCTGTCAATGATAATGGGCTCATCCCAGGTGTAACGCACCCAGGCGGTGCTGCCCTGGGCCTCCGCACCGCCGCCCCAGTTGTGCCACACACCCTTGGAGGTGTCGGAGGAGGAGGAGGGATCGGAGGGCTCATTGTTAAAGTTGATGGTGCCGTTGGTGGTGCCGTGGCCCTCGTCATGCAGGGCGTGGACGCCGCCAAGGTCGCCGGGGGTGTTGGTGCTGGCAGTGGGGGTGGCATCGGGGGCCACATTCACCCGGGTGCCGGTGATGACGTAAACGGTGATGGCCACGTTGACGCCCACGTCGGTGGTACCCTTGACGTCAAAGGTGCCGATGATGGCGTAGCTGGCAGGATCCACCGGATCCCAAGTGACCGCAGCGTCCACGGTGGAGCCGTCGGGCAGCACCACAGGCACGGTTGCGGGCAGAGCCGGGGCGACCTTGGCCTTGGTGGTGATGGACTTGGCACGCTGCACGCCGTCGGCCTGGGTCATGACCACTTCCACGTCCTTGTAGGAGGACTTGTCGGCATCGGTGACCGTGATGCGGACCACATAGGTGCCGTTGCCGTTGGCCAGAAGGGTGCCGTTCTGCTGGTTGCCGTTGACAATGACGCCAACCGCGCCATTAGGGGCACTGACCAGGGTCCAGGCGTAGCTGAGCTCGCCCTGATAGTACTGGTCGGCAATGGCCTCTACAGTCAAGTCTGCCAGGGTGGGGTTGAGATAGTTGGCCTCGCCGGAGGCGGAGACGATCACCGGCGCGGTGCGCTCGGGAGCATCCAGAATGTCCAGTTCAATGGAGGTATCGGAGGACTTTTCGCCGTCAGAGACAGTAAGCGTCACAACATACTTGCCGGGCGCCGTGGCGCGGGCCTCGGTGTAGGACATGGTGGGCGCGGTGAGAGTCAGCTCGCCGCCCTCGGGGGCAGAGGTGACCGCCCAGGCGTAGGTGATGGTGCTGTCAGCGGGGGCGCCGTCGTCGGTGACGATGGAGCGCAGGGTGAAGGGCACCAACGCCGCCAGGGAGGGAGATTCAATGGAGTTGGTAACAGTGATTTCCGCCTTGGGGGCCTCGTTCTCGCCGTCGGCCAGGGCCTTGATCTCAATGACAGGCTTGGTGCCCTGGTTGACCAGCACGTTGGCGGTGCCCTCGTTGCCGGAGATGTACACCTGGCCGACCTTTTCGCCATCCACAAAGATGCCGAAGAAGCCGTTCTGCACGCCGGCACCGGTCAGGCCGATCTGGCTGAGATGGGTGCTGGCTGCCTCGTCCCGGAGGGTCAGCTTGATGGAGGAGCCGTCGGCGGCGATGTCCGCCTTGGCAATGGCGTCCTGGATGGACTCCACATAGATCCGCTCGTCAATCAGGTTGATCCGCTTGCCGAAGCCGTCGGTGGGCTCAATGGCGTAGACGCCGTCGGTCTTGGTCACGTTGGCGCCGTAGCCGAACAGGCCGAAGACGGGGTCGGTGGTGATATCCGCCGAGATGGACAGCAGAGAGCCGTAGATGCCCTCGTCAGACTCGCCGGAGAAGTCGTTCCAGCCGTTGTTCATCACCCGGGTGCCGCCGTCGTTGACGTTCTGGGCACCGGCGCCGCCCTTGTACATGGTGAAGCGCCAGGAGACGCTGCCCATGTAAGAGCTGGAGATCTGGCCCATGTTGACGGCGTTGAAGTTGGACAGCTTGGCCGCGTAGCTCAGCCGCTCAGCCCAGGGGGCGGAATCGGCGGTGTCGTCTTGATAGCGCAGGTAGTCGTCCATGATGTAGCCGGCCAGAGACGCGGTGTACTGGAAGTTCCACCAGCCCTCGCCGCCGCGGAAGACGGGATCTGCATAGTGGTACCAGGTGGGCTGGATGCCGCGCATGGCCCGGGTCTTGCGGTTGGCCATGGCCATGGCGTTCAGGGCGGCCGCCGCCCGGTTGTTGGTGGGATAGTATTCCCGCAGGGCCTTGGCGGAGGAGTAAGCGCCCTCTTCACCGGTGTTGTCGTACTCAAACTCGGAGCCGTAGGGATAGGTGGTGTTGGCCACTGCGCGGCCCTTGGTGTAAGCGAACTGCTGCTTCAGGGCGTCGCCCTCGGCGGTCAGGCCCTCTTCATACAGGGCCTCAATCATGTCGGGGATCTGCTGCTCGCCGTAGAAGCCGGTGGTGCCGGAGCCTGCCCGGTTGTGGTAGATGCCGTAGGCGATCTTCAGGTAGAAGTCTGCGGGCTCCCGGTAATCAATGAGATCCGGATAGGCCTTGACCAGACGGTACATGTTGAAGAAGGCGGTGGCCTCCATCACCTCGGAGAAGGTTCTGGTGTAGGGGCTGGAGGAGGTGCCATAGATGCCGGAGGCGCTGAGGTAGTTGGCCACAATAAAGTTTTCCTGGGTGTTCTTCATGTAGTTGGTCCACATGAAGTCGATGAGATACCGCTCCAGGGACTTGACCTGGTCGGGATCCGGATCCAGGAAGTTCTTCATGGCCATGAAGTTGACGTTGTCATGGCTCCAGTCGTCGCCCCAGTGGGACTGCTGCCGGCTGTCCTTGCCGGAGGCAAAGTACCAGTCGGAGTAGATGCCGTAGGTGGCGGAGTTGGGATTGTTGTCCTGGGTGGTGTTGGCCATGAAGTTGGCGTGGGTGTCGGCAATCTGGTCCAGGGGGGCCAGGACGTTGAACTCAAACTCGGTGAACTTGGCGTCGCCGGTGGACTTGAGTCTGTAGTCCACCCGGACGGAGTTGTTGCCGATGCAGCCGAACTTCAGCCGGTAGATGTGGTGCTGCTCGCCGTCCACAACCTTGGTTTCCACAAGCTGCACAGACTCTTCATAGCCTGTGGCGCCGTGCTCACCCAGGCCGGTACGCGAGTTGTTCACCATGCCGTTGCGCTGGTTGGGAATGTGAGCGCTGTCGTAGGGGTCGTTCTCATGGACACACTGGATGTCCACATTCACGTTGTCGATCAGGTTGTCATCGTAGTGCAGGTCCAGCAGGGTCTCCATGTTGATGACCGTCTGGAAGCTGGGCACTGCCACGGCGTCGATCATGCCCTCTTTGTACAGGATGGAGCGGAAATTCTTCTCGCGCTCCTCGTTGGAGGTGGAGGCATTCTGGGGATCGCTGGCGCTGGTGCCGGGCTGGCCGTCACCGGCGCGGATGGCGGAGAACTTGAAAGAGTAGGTCTTCTCCTCCCCCGGCCCCAGGATCAGGGAGCTGTCGTCGGTGAAGTAGCCCCGGCCGGTCTGGGTACGGATGTTCTTGGAGTGGATGTAATACACGCTCAGGCCCGGATACCAGCCGCCCTGGTCCGCCAGCCAGTTGGTGTACAGGCTGCCGGAGCGGTATTCGCTGGTGCCGTTGCCGGTGCCTACCCAGTGGTCCACGTATTCCACCCGGGCGCCGGTGGCCACCACCGGGGTGAAGAGCATGTAGTTGCCCTCGCCGGAGCAGCGGATGGCGTAGCCGTAGCCGGAGTCGGCGCCGGCATAGGAGTGGGCGGTGAGACGGTTGGAGTAGGTGTCAGAGGTGGATCTGTACTTGTTGTTCCAGGCCATGGGCAGGCCGATGTCGCCAAACTCAATGTACTGGTCAGACTTGTTTTTCAGGGTGATGGACCAGAGCATGGAGCCGTCGTCGGTGGCCATGTCAAAGACAGACTTGACGTCAAAGCCCTTCATGGTGCGCGCCGTGGTGGAGCTCAGATCCTGGCCGATGAAGTTGACCTCCACAGAGGAGGAGCCGTTGGCGGTCTTGGTGATGTAGGGGTTGCTGGCGGAGATGTTGCTGGCGGTGGTAGAGCCGCCGGCCGCCAGGGTGCGGTTGGTGTCCACCTCGGTGAAGGCCCCGGTCAGGCCCTCCTTGGTGGCAGCGGTACGGGTGGCAAAGATCATCTCGCCCATCCACTGGTGAGCGGTGTTGTTCTGGTTGCTCTCCGTATTAGGCAGGACAAAGTTGATGGCTCTGGTATTGTTCTTGATGTTCATCACCGCGATCTGACCCAGATCGCCGATCTGAACACTGAGACTGTCGTTTTCAATGGTGTTGGCCGCAGCCTCCGCCTTAGGCGTCAGACCGGGGATGACACCAGAGAACAGAGAGCCCACCAGAAGCAGCACCAGCGCTACAGAAAGCAGCCGGTTCAAAAGGGTTTGTTTCCGCATTCCGTGTTCTCCTTTCCAAATTTCAGATAGCCCGGAAGGACTGTGCAGGAAAATCTCGGGGCCCCGCCGCTGCGGCACAGGGCCGCAGCGGTGGGGTTTGCTTCAGTGCTTACTTGACCACTTCGCGGTAGAGGAAGGTCACGACCTGCTCACGGGTGCAGGTGTCGGAGGGGCTGAACTTGCCGGGATCGGTGCCCTTGGTGATGCCGTTGGCAACGGCCCAGGCGACGGAGTCGGCGAAGTAGTCGCCCGGAGGGGCTGAACTTGCCGGGATCGGTGCCCTTGGTGATGCCGTTGGCAACGGCCCAGGCGACGGAGTCGGCGAAGTAGTCGTCAGCCTTGACGTCGGTGAAGCTGTCATCGGGCTTGACCTCGGGCTTGCCTTCGTAGCGGTACAGGAAGGTCACGATCTGCGCTCTCGTGCAGGTCTCGCCGGGGCTGAACTTGTCGGGCTCGGTGCCGACGGTGATGCCCTTCTCAACGGCCCACAGAACGGCGTTGTAGAAGTAATCGCTTTCCTTCACGTCCTTGAAGGGGTTCTCCTTGGAGGTGGGAGCGGGCTCCTTCGCAGCACGCCACAGGAAGGTCACGACCTGCGCGCGGGTACAACCCTCGGTGGGCCCGAAGGTGGTATCGCTGGTGCCGACGGTGATCTTGTTCACGATCGCCCAGTCAATGGGAGCGTGAGACCAGTAATCCTCGGCGGGCATATCGGTGAAGTTCTTGCCCGGGCAGTCGTGCGGGGCCGGAGTCGGGATCGGGGTGGGCGTCGGCGTCGGGGTCGGCGTGGACTCGTCGGGCTTTTCAACCAGGGCCTTCACGGCGTCGTCGAGAGCCTTCTTGGCAGCGTCCAGCTCGTCCTGGGTCTTGGCCTCGTCCAGAGCCTTCCTGGCGGCGGCAAGCGCCTGTTCCAGCGTCTTCATGGTCTCGTCGGTATATTTGTCTTTTTCGATCTTCTCAGCGTCCTCGATGGCTTGTTCCAGAGGGCCCTTGTCGAGGGCGGGCGCTTCCGGCTTGTTTTGCAGATCCGCGATGGCGGCAAGCAGGGTGATGGCGGCCTGGTCAAGCTCGGCTTGGGTCTTGGCTTCGCCCAGAGCCTTTTTCGCGGCGGCCAGGGCCTGCTCCAGGTTCTTTGCGCTCTCGGGGGTGTAGGTCTCAAGATCCAGCGCCTCGGCGCTTTGGATGGCCTTTTCCAGGCCGGTCTTGTCCAGCTCGGGCTCAACGGGGAGGTCGGCGGCCTCGAAGGTCAGAGATTTGAGCGTGAATTTGTAGCCCGTGGTCATGCCGGTGTAGGCGTCGATGACCAGGTTGTCGGCCTCGATGCCGGTGGTTTCGTAAGCGAACATCTCAGTGAAGGTCTCGCCGTCGTCGGAGCGGGAGCAGATATAGGTATCGCCCGCCTTCTCGATGCGCAGGTAATAGATCTTCCCGGTGGTGTCAAAGCCGGGGGCGGAGACGACGCCGCTTTCGTCCTGGTGGGTGATGGTGCCGTCTTCGCGGATGAAGTTCTGCATGGCCTGGTCGCCGCCGCGGATGCCGACGAGGTTCTGGTAATCATCGCCCTGCATGGCGTAGAAGCCGAAGAACTGGTAATAGCCGTTGCCGGCGCCGTTGGTATCAAACTGCACAGCCAGGGTTGCGGTCCAATCGCCCTCGACGGGCACGACCACCACGTCCTGCGGCGTTGTGGCCTGGTCGCCCTGGTTCTGGCCCTTGCAGTCCTCAAAGGCGGGGCGAGTGGTGATCAGAGGCAGGCCTGTGCCGGGCACGATGGCAGCGGAGGTGGGATTGCGCAGCTCAAACTGCTCGGCGCTGTCTGGGTCGGTAAAGTCGATATCGTCGGGAACCGTCGCACCAAGGCGCGGCAGACGCTTGGTCTTGGTCTCGCCGCAGCGCTTGCAGGTGAAGGTCTTGATGCCGGGCTCGGTCTCGGTGGGCGCAAGCGTCACGACGCCCTCGTCCCAGTCGTGGCCCAGCGCAGGGGTCTGCTCGCCGACCCGGGTTCTGCCGCAGACGGAGCAGACGTAGCCGGTGTAGCCGTTTTCGGTGCAGGTGGGCGCGACGACGGTTGGGACGTAGTCGTGCTCATGGTCTGCAACGGCGTCAAGGATGGACCAATAGCAGGCCTTGGGCTGATAGTCCCGATCAAAGGGCAGCGGGCTGCCGCTTGAGCGCCAGCTCATGCCGTCCTGCGTGCCCCAGAAGACCACGGCGTCGATCTTTTCGTGATAGTCCACCAGGGTTTCAAAAAGCTGCTGGTAATACTCCGCCTGGGCTGCCTCGCCGCCGTTGTTCTGGGTGGCGTCAAGCTCGGTGATCATGATCTTGCAGCCGATGGAGGCATACTTTTCCAGCGCCTTGCGGTAGGTCTCAATGGAGGGGTTGTTGTTGACAGACAGGTGCGACTGCATACCAACCGCGTCGAGCAGCCCCTTGTCATACAGATCCTGGCAGAGCTTGTAGATGGCGTCAAGCTTGGCGCTGTTGTATTCATTATAATCGTTATAGCACAACAGGCAGTCCTCGGGGGCGTACTTCCGCGCGGCCTCGAAGGCCTTATAGATAAAGGTCTCGTCCTTATACACCGAGATCCAGCCGGATTCGCCGGACGAGCGCATCGTGGCGGGGGTGTTGTCGGTGAAGGCCTCATTGACCACGTCAAAGGCGTAGAACTTGAGCTTGGGGAACTCGTCCTTCAACACCTGGAAGAAGTTTTTCACATAGCTGTCCAGGCGCTGGTCCATGATCTCGGGGCTGACGATGGCGCCGTTGTTCTGGAAGCCCTCGCGGAAGAGCCAGCCGGGCGTCTGGCTGTGCCAGGCGATGACGTGGCCGCGCATGGGGATCTCGTTGTCCTCGCAGAACTTCAAAATGGCCCGCGCGTCGCTGTTGAGCCGGACGGCAACGGTCACGTTGTCCCCGGCGGCCTGCGAGGCCTGCTGATCGAGGGTGTTTTGCGGCTTCATCTCGTTCTCACAGGTGACGGAGTTAAACTGCTGCAAGGTCAGCGCCTGGGCTTGGGCCTTGCGGACCTCGTTGGCCGACAGGGCGGTGCCGATCTTGAAATACGGTGCAAAGGCGTCCTTGAGCCCGACCAGCTCCGCCTCCGGCTCGGCAAACGAAAGACCGGCAAGCAGGCTGAGCGCCAGGCAAAGAGCCAGCACCAGCGACAGAATACGACGAATACGCATGATAGTACCTCCTTTGTTTGCACGCAGCCGCCCCGCCGAGCGGCCCGCTCTATGCTTCCAGTATAAGACATCCCCGCCAAAAACGCAAGGGGATTGCGGTGAATTTAGCTGAATTTCACAGGATAATTCAGCTAATTTTATATAAATCGCACAAACCGCGTATCGGACGCAGCAAGTCCAAAGCACGCAAAAGCGCCACGATCCTGAGAGTCCGTAGGGGCTGAACTCGAAGCGTCACGAAGTATGACTCCCAATGGACCAGCTTCGCGTCGCACATCGACCCGTCGCGCAGCGCCACGATCCCCAGAGCCCCGTAGTGGCCGCTGACCTCAGCGGCCAGTCGCGAAGCGCCGTTGTGGGCGTTTCCGGTTATTGGCTATGTCAGAGGTTTTGCAGGCTGTCGAAAATGCGCGCATGTATCGCAGGCGGTCACGTGCTGGCGCATGTACGACGCACAGCTAGTCCCTTGGGAGTCATGCGCCACTACGGA
>ONCN01000146.1 GCA_900316335.1 uncultured Eubacteriales bacterium
GTACGAACGAATGCCACCGCATTTCATGCGGTGCGCCGAATGCCGGAAGCATTCGGCGAATAAAACCATTTCCTAAATGGTTTTATTGCATTCTAGTATAAAAGGGACGCGCGGAGGCGGCCTTATGGATGGTGCGCCGGATCGTTACTTCGCCATGGCGCGGTAGAGGAAGGTCACGATCTGGGCGCGGGTGCAGGTGTCGTTCGGGCTGAAGGTGGTGTCGCTCGTGCCGAGGGTGATCCCGGCTTCTACGGCCCAGAGGACGGCTGCGGCATAGAAGGCGTCCGGCTTGACGTCGGTAAAAGCCGACGCGGTGGTATTGGGCGCGGGCGTTTTGGCAAAGCGATGGAGGAAGGTCACGACCTGTCCTCTTGTGCAGCCCTGGCCGGGTGAGAACGTATCATCACCGGTGCCCATGGTAATGCCCTGCTCTACGGCCCACAAGACGGCCTTGTAGAAGTAATCAGAGGTCTTCACGTCGCGGAAGGGATTGCGTTTGCCCGTGGGCTCCGGGCAATTGGCAGCGCGCCAGAGGAAGGTGACGACCTGGCCGCGGGTGCAGGTGTCGCTCGGGCTGAAGTGGGTGGCGTCGGTGCCGTTGGTGATTTGCGGTATGTGATTCACGGCCCACAAGACAGGATCATAGTAGAACGCGCCGGACTGCACGTCCACAAAGGGATTATACACCCGCTCGGTGGGTTCAAAGTTCGTCTTGTTATCCAAAACGGCGTGATCGTCGGTGAAGTCATAGCGGCAGCCAGGGGTCACAGGCAGCGCCTCGTAGCGTTCGTAACCGATGAAATGCGCGCCGTTTTCATGCCAGATGATGACGTCCATCTGGCCGGTGCCATCGCCTTCAACGTACATCGTCTGGGCACCTGAGTATGCGCCAAGCTTGCTCTCGCGCTGCTCGCCAAGCAGGGTATAATACCCCTCCAAGCCCGGGAAGATCGACTGCTTGCCGGTGGACTGCACGGCAAGGCTGGTTCCGTCAGCGGCTTCCACATGGACGGTTACAGGGCAATTGATGAGGTAGCCGTTCATGGTATCCGGCTCAAGCAGGATCTGCCGCGACTTTTTCAGCAGCGTTTCAAGTTGCGCCTTGTATGCCTGCAAGCAGGCCGTATCCGCGATTCTGCCATAGAAGTCGTCGTTCTCGAACCAGGCACGCTTATTGATGGCGCCGTACCAGTCGATTGCATAGTCGCAGGCCATCATTTGCAGGGAGAAATACATGCCCAAGGCATCCTTGAGACGGGTGAGATTGTGATAGGAGTCATCCTTGTGATAGTCGGTCAGCCGCTGCTGCACGGTGATATACAGGCCCGCAGACATCAAGCCGGCACAGTCCATCATGCCGCTGTAGTAGCTGATGTCATCCATATTGGTTACGGCGTCGGCAACCGGCTTGCCGACCTGCAGGCCGAGCATAATTGCGCCCAGCATGGAGGTTGCAGAGAACAGGCCGCCCTTGTAAACGGTTTGAACCGCGGTTGCGCCGTTGGTGGTAAAAAGCTGCAGCACGTCGCCGCCAACCGTTTCATACAGACCCGTGCAGTCTCCCTTGGCCGCTTTTTCCAGTTCGGCGCCGGCATTTTGCAGCGATTTGGCGCACCAGGCGCGCTCTTTTTCGGTGCCGGTCGCGGTCATCGGCAAAAAGGTTGCCGTCTCAGACAGGATGGTGGAAAGCGAATGCGCCGCCTCGGACTGGGAATTATAGAGGATGAACTGTGTCGCATGGCGCTTCAAGGACTCGGCAGAGGACGCGGTATTGCTGCCAAAGCTGACAATCGGCCCGGCGATCTCGATGCCAGACTTCGCAATCGCGCCGGCCTTGGTGTCGTTGATGAGGCCAAACAGCTTTTTCATCTGTTTGGCGGTATTTCCATACCAGTGGCCGTCGAATTTGGATAGCTCGGTCAAGATGTCCTGGATCTCATCCTCGCGGCAGACGTCCAAAAGATCGAAGGAGCTGAACAGATCGGAGGTCTGCGAAAGCACGTTTTCATACATCGCTTCCTCGTAGCAATCCTGTCCGTAGGTTTGGTTGAACATATCCGCAAGCAAAACGTCAAAGGGGTTTTCCACGTTGAAGTTGAGGCTCAGGGCGTTTGTGACCTTGCCCAGGAAGGACCACTCGCGGTTCGCGTAGTAAGCTGCGCTCTCGCGGTAGGTCTTGTGCAGCACAGAAGCCGCACCGCCGTTGGGGCCGCCGGCGCTGTCGATCAAAGACAGCAGAGCGTAATACTGCTCCACGCGGTTGTTTTCATGCTGCTCGGTTTTGAGCTTATAGGCGTTTTGATATGCCTGCCAGCAAAGGGCGCGCGGATACGGGCAGCCGAGATCCTCGTTCATCTCCCAGATCTGCTTGAAATCGAGCGGCGGATAGGAGTCTTCCTTCAGCAAATTCTCCGGCTCGACCGCACCGACCAGCTCGGCGGTGTTGGCCATGGAGCAGGCGCAGCTTTCGCTGCTCCAGTAGTATTGCTCAAGCTTTGGAGAGCTAGAGCGCTGACCGGCAATTGCGCCGCAGCGTGTACCAGTGACAGGACCGACGTTGATGCATTTGTTCACGGAGCAGGCATAGGCGGAGCCTACGATGCCGCCGCCCATGACAGCAGGCGCAGTGACCGCACCAACGTTAAGACAGTTGGTCACTACGGCCCCCTTCTGCCCCTGGCCAATGATGCCGCCCAGGAAATCGCCGTCGACAATGGTGGCGAGATTGGCACACTCGTGCAGCGTCAGCGGGGTTCCATAGCCGGAAGAGCCCAGGATGCCGCCCATATAGTCGGTGCCATAGGCAACGCCGGTGCCCTTTTCATCGGGATAGTCCGAAATCTTACCCTGGTTGAGGCAGGCATAGATCTCAACGGCAGAATTGGATGAGACTGAGCCGACGATGCCGCCGATTTCCAGCCTTCCGCACAAGTCGCCCCGGTTGCAGCAATGGGAGACCGTGCTGCCGCCGGAGATCTTACCGACGATACCGCCGCCCTCGCCGGTGACGAAGAATTTGGTGATATTCTCGACCACAACCACGGAGGAGACGCAGTTGTCAATCGAACCCTTTGCCATTTCGCCGGCAACGCCGCCAAAGGCGACTCGAACGGCCTTGGTTTGGGAATAAGCGATGCGGATGGAGCCTGCGACGTGCAGATTACGCACTGTGCCAGCAAGCAAGGCAAACAGACCGACGCAGACATCCTGGCCTGCAACGTCTACATTCATGGTGTAGGTGATGGTATGGCCGTTGCCGTCAAATTCGCCGGTAAACGCTTTGCCGGAAAGAAGCGGAGTCAGATCGTCGAGCACAATGTCGTTCATCAGAATGTAGCTGTCGGATGGCACGAACAAACCGGTGAGATCTTTGGCCGTGTAGATGCCGGTCCAGCCCTCGGGGACCTCTGTTTTCTGCGTGATGGGCTGAAGAAAACCCTTATCGCGGATGGGGTCCTCCTCAGGATCGGCGGCAAAGGCGGGCGGGAAGAATTGCACCGTGAGCAGAAGGCACAACAGCAGCGAGACTGCGCGAAGTAGCGGTTTCGTGAACGTCTGTTTCAATCTGAACACCTCCAAAATGTAAAAAAAAGAAAAGCACGGTAATCAACTTGATTTACCGTGCTTTTATGGTTGCGGGAGAGGGATTTGAACCCCCGACCTCCGGGTTATGAGCCCGACGAGCTACCGAACTGCTCTATCCCGCGATATTGGACGCACTCCTTAAGTGCTAGAACAGTATAGCATACACGGAGTCATTTGTCAAGCGTTATTTTTTTCACTTCGCACCATGGCGTCTGCTCCGCCCGGTGCAGGCTGCTCCGCCGGGTCGGGCGGAGCAGCCTCTGGCGGGACAATCAGTCTCTTTCCCAGTTGTGCCAGACGTTTTGCACGTCGTCGTCGTCTTCCATGGCGTCAAGAAGCTTTTCCATCATCTTGATGTCTTCTTCGTTGTCAAGCTTCTTATATTCCGCGGGAACCTGCTCGATCTGCGCGGAGACAAAGGCGTAGCCCTTTTTGGTCAGCGCGTCGGCCACGGTGTTGAAATCGTCGGGGTCGGTGTAGATGGTGAACACGTCGTCTTCGGCCTCGAAGTCGGCGGCGCCGGCGTCCAGCGCGTCCATCATGACATCGTCTTCTTCATAGTCCTCGTCCTCGTTGTCGATGACCAGAACGCCCTTTTTGCTGAAGTTCCAGGCCACGCAGCCGGAGGCGCCCATGTTGCCGCCGAATTTGTCGAAGTGGTGGCGGACGTTGCCCGCGGTACGGTTGCGGGAGTCGGTCATGGTCTCTACGATCACGGCAACGCCGCTGGGGCCGTAGCCTTCGTAGGTGATGGACTCATAGTTGTCGCCGCTGCCGGCGCCGGCGGCCCGCTCGAGCACGCGCTTGATGTTGTCGTTGGGCATATTGGCGGCCTTGGCCTTCGTGATGATGGTAGCCAGGCGGGAGTTGTTATTGGGGTCGGTAGAGCCGCCGCCCTCCTTCACCGCAACGATCATTTCCTTGGCGATCTTGGTGAAGGCAGCCGCGCGCTTGGCGTCCTGCGCGCCCTTGGTCTTTTGAATGTTATGCCATTTGGAATGTCCGGACATTGAATTTCATCCCTTCTGTGTTATTAAATCTAAATTATTTTAACATACTCCTATGGATTGTGCAATAGTTTTCTTGACAAAAAGCCGGATTTAGACAAAGCGGATGCAGTCGTTGTGCGCAGCCAGGCGCACCTGAACCGTCGGGAAGGTCTCAGCCAGGCGCTGCGCGAGGACAGTGCAGACGGGGTTTTCGGTCTCGAAATGGCCGGCGTCGATGAGATTGAGCCCAAGCGTCGCAGCGTCGCAGAACTGGTGGTATTTCACGTCGGCGGTGACAAAGGTGTCGCACCCGGCCTCGAGCACGCGGCCGACGTAGTCCGCGCAGCCGCCTCCGCCTACTGCCACCCGACGTACCGGCTTGCCGCCGTCAACGCAGCGGAGGCCGGGGCATTGCAGCGAAGTCTTGACGTGTTTTGCAAAGTCTGCAAGCGTGGTCTGCTCCACCGTTCCAATGCGGATCAGGCCTGCCGTCTCGCCGTCTTCCAGCACGCGGACCTCTTTGAGACCCAGGATGCCCGCCAGCACGTCGTTGACGCCGCCGGGGGCGCAGTCCAGATTGGTATGCATGCAGATGACCGAGATCCCGTTTTCGAGGAAGGCCAGGTGGGTCTCGGTGAGGGGGTCTGCGTCGGTGATGTGCTTCTCGCCCCGGAAGATCACGGGGTGATGGGTCACGACAAGCTGGCAGCCAAGCGCCTTTGCCTGGCTTGCGACGGACGCGGTGGCGTCAAGCGACACCAGGATGCCGGAGACTGGCGTATGCCTGCGCCCCAGCAGAAACCCCACGTTGTCCCAGGATTCTTTGTATTCCATGGGAGCAAGTGTCCAAAGATAGTCCAATACGGTCTGAACGGTAATCAACGCAGATCGCTCCTTTCACGCTGCGCGCTAAGCTCCTGCAAAGCGGCGCGATAATAGTCCAGTTTTTCAAGATCGGCAGGGTCCTTGCTCTGCTCGATGCCGGCCACGGTGCGCTCGAGCGCCAGGATCATCCTCGCCTCGTACTGCGCAAAAAGCGGATCTCCGCTTTGCCGCAGAGCGGGCGAAAGATACTGCTCTGCAGGGGTAAGCGCGCTTCCCTGCCCCGGCTTTGC
>ONCN01000147.1 GCA_900316335.1 uncultured Eubacteriales bacterium
GCCACCGCATTTCATGCGGTGCGCCGAATGCCGGAAGCATTCGGCGAATAAAACCATTTCCTAAATGGTTTTATTGCATTCTAGTATAAGAGAAAAACCACAGGAGGACCCCATGCTGAAAGAACTCATCCACATCGTGCAGCAGGCCGGCGCTCTGCTTCTGACCGCCAGAGGCGAAAAGCTGGACGTGACCGAGAAGACCGGGCCCCGGGATCTTGTGACGCAATATGACACCCAGATCCAAGAGTATCTGCGCAGCGCCTTGATGGAGCTGCTGCCCGAGGCCGGGTTCCTTGCAGAAGAGGCCGGCTTTGACCGTCCGGACCGGGAGAAGGAATGGGTCTTTATCGTTGACCCGATCGACGGCACCACAAACTTCATCCAGGGCTTCCAGGACTGCTGCGTGTCTGTGGCGCTTGCGCAGCGCGGCGCTGTGCGCTACGGCGTGGTGTATGCCCCCTTCTCGCAGGAGCTGTATTACGCCAAGCAGGGCGAGGGCGCATATCTGGGCGGCAGGAGGCTTTCCGCCCCGGACCGGGATCTTGCCCACAGCCTGCTGCTGTTTGGAAGCGGTTCCTACTACCGCGAGCTGGTTGCGCCAAGCCTTGCCATCTTCTCGGCTGCCTTCCCCCAGGTACAGGACGTGCGGCGCTTCGGCTCGGCAGCGCTGGATCTTTGCTATCTGGCCGCAGGCCGGGCTGGGGTGTTTTACGAATGCAGGCTCTGCCCCTGGGACTACGCCGCAGGCAGCCTGATCGCCCGGGAGGCGGGCGTGAACGTCACCAATCTGAAGGGCGGCGAGCTGGATCTTTGGGCTAAGGACTCAGTCCTGGCCGGAACCCCCGCCGCCTACGCCGCCATGAAGGCCCTGACAGACCGGGCCCTGGCAGAAAGGAGCAAGACATGAAACAGAGGCTTCGTCTGGGCGTGATGCTCTTGTCATTGTGCCTGCTGCTGCAGAGCTGCGCCTTCCCCGCCCTGCCCTGGCAGAAGAAGCCGGAACCCACCGCCCCGGTCGCATCTGATCTGCCAACGGACTCTTCCGAGACGACGGAGTCTGACCCGGCCCTTGTGCGTTATGTCAACTATGGCGCAAGAGATTATCTCAAAAAGGCTCCCGTGGACATGGTAGCCTTCTCTGAGATGGTCTACACCCAGCCGGATGTGGACGGCTACACCGCCGCCTGCGACGCTCTGGTGCAGAAGGCGCAGAGCGGAGCCAAGGCCAAGCAACTGCTTGCAGACTACTACGATCTGTATGATCGATACACCGACTTCTACACCATGGACGCGCTGGCCGAGGTTCGCTATTCGCAGAATATCTCTGACGCCTATTACGCCGATGCCTATGCGTGGTGCGAGAGCATGGCTCCCACTGTGGAGGAGGGCTTTGAGTCTGTGATGAACCAACGAATATTTCCTGCGCCTGTCTGAGCAGGAGGCTGAGCTTCTGAACCAGTACCGCGAGCTGATGGAGGACCCGCAGATCGTTTGGGAGGGCAAGGAGCAATCCCTGTGGGATTTGCAGGCAGATGCGGACTATGACACCTACCATGCGCTGATGAACGTCTTCTATGAGACCTACAACCCCAGGATCGTGCCGATCTACATCGAGCTTGTGAAGGTGCGAAACAGGCTGGCTCAGACTCTGGGGTATGAGAACTATGCCCAGTACGCCTACGAGATGATCTATGACCGGGACTACACCCCCATCCAGGGCAAAACACTTGCAAAGGACATCCGTGACCAGCTTTTGCCGGTGTATGACGCCATTGTTCAGACCGATTGGTACTACACGCTCAACCACCGCGCCGCAGACGAGGCGGAGACCTATCAGGTGGTGCAGACCGCGGCAGAAGCCCTCGGCGGCGCCTGGGCGGATGCGTTCCGCTTTATGGATCGCTATGGTCTGTATGACATCTCTCAGGCACCGGAAAAGGAGGATATATCCTACCAGACCTATTTATACAGCTATGAAGCGCCGATGCTGATTGTGAATTCTGTGGGTGACAGCAGCGATTTTACTGCGTTTGCCCATGAGTTCGGTCACTTCACTGAGGCCTACTACACTTATGCCGCCTCGGAGGATCTGGAGACGGCTGAGACATATTCCCAGGCCACGGAGTTTTTGGCCCTGTGCTACACCACCAGCCTGTCAGATCGGGAGCGGGAGCAGATGCTCCGGCTCAAGCTGCTCGATGCGCTGGAAACCTTCCTGTCGCAGGCCTCCTACGCCCGGTTTGAAGAACGCGTGTACGCCTTGCCGGAAAACGAGCTCACTGTGGATCGAGTCAACGAGATCTCACGCGAGGTGAACCGGGATTACGGATATTACGATCCGGAGTATGACAACTATTATACCCTGGGCTGGATCGAGGTGACCCATTTCTTCAGCAACCCCTTCTATGTGATCAGCTATTGTGTTTCGGCTGATACATCCCTGCAGGTTTACCAGTTGGAGGCCGCCGAGCCCGGCGCCGGCGTAAAGGCGTTTGAGGCACTGCTTGACCGCGGCTATGCCTACGGCGTGAAGGAGGTCATGAAAAACGCCGGGCTGGAAAACCCCTTCTCCCCCGGACGCATGCAGACGCTGGCAGACTTCTTCCGTCAGGAGCTGCTTCGGTAATCCCCTCCAAAGATAATCGGATACAACAACGGCGCGACCCGGTTGGGTCGCGCCGTGTTTGTTTCAGCTATGCTTAGTAAGCAGCGTTCAGCCACTCGATGCCGTCGATCTGGATGGCAAAGTAAGGAGCGGACTGGAAGTAGGACTCGTGGTAAGCGCCGTCGAAGACAGCCTCTTCAGAGTCGGGAGCAAAGTCGCCGTCGGTGTCCAGCGCAAAGGCGGTGGTCAGCTCCTGGCCGCCCACGGTGAAGGTCTTGGTGTCGAAGACCTGGATCTCGCCGCTTTCGATCTTACCGGCGATTTCCTTGACGGTGTCAGCAGTGCCGGGTGCGCAGATGTCCTCGTTCAGATCGGTGAGGACCACAGCGCCGTCCTTCAGGCCCTTGCACCAGTCCTGCGGGATCTCCTGGCCGTTGGCAACAGCCTCGATGGCCTCTTCGAAGTAGATGCTCCAGTCGATGCGAGTACCGGTCAGGCAGGCCTCGGGCGCAACAGAGATCATATCGTTGTTGTAAGAGGTGAAGAAGGCGCCCTTGGACTGTGCGGTGGTGGCGGGGGTGGAGTTGTCGGCATGCTGGGAGATCAGCACGCAGCCGGCGTCGCACAGAGCGGAGGCAGCGTTGCCTTCCTCAGTGGCGTCGGACCAGGAGCCCACGAACTGCACCTTCATGGTGACGGAGGGGCACACGGACTTGGCGCCTAGGTAGTAAGAGGTGAAGCCGGAGATGACCTCAGCAAAGGAGTAGGCGCCGACGTAGCCGATGACAGCCTGCTCGGGGGTGATCTCGCCGGCGTCGATCATGGACTGCAGCTTCAGACCGGCAACCACGCCAGCCAGATAACGGCCCTCGTAGATGGCGGCAAAGGCGTTGTGCGTGTTGGGCAGATCGTCGTTCCAGGAGACCTGGTTGGTGCAGGCGATGAACTGGATGTCAGGATACTCGGGGGCAGCCAGCCTCGGCCAGCTCGAGGTTGGCGTCCTCGCAAGCATCGTTTTCGCCGATGTTCCACTTGACCAACCACTCGACCTCAATGCCCTTCGCCTTGAGCGCTTCGGTGGCGGCATCCTTGCCGCGGATAAAGTTGTAGGTGTAGCCCTGGTCGTTTTCGTCGCCGATGCAGATGAGGCCAACCTTGACCTTCTTGGCGCCGTCGGCACTCTGATCGCCGCCGTTGGCAGCGGGCTCAGACGCGCAGCCGGCAAAGATCGCGGCCACCATTGCCAGACACAGGATGAGCGCAAGCAGTTTCTTCATTTCATATCCTCCCTAATCAGAATTAAGTACGTGGGAATACTCCCACATCTATCACTAATATACCATACCGTGGGAAAAGTGCAAGAGCTGACGGCAAATTTTAAGGTTTTTTTCGCAAAAAACGTGATTATATACAAAAAGTTTCCCGCTTTGCGCCGTATGCACGGGCAGGATCATCGGTTCCGCCAAAGAAAATTCGTAGCTCATGCCCTGGTATAGGCTGCGCAAAACCGGTCGAGCAGCGCGCTTTGCAGACCGAGCGGTCCGGTGAGATAGGCACGCATCCCGCCCGCCTCGTCGACGGCCCGGAAGGCCGCGCGCAGATACGACGCTTTGGCCAGAAACACGTCGCGCACGAAGGCGGCAAAGGTCTCGGATTTGCCATGGTTCAGCATATAGTCGTAAAATCCCTGCGCCTTGGGACCGTTGACCCGGTTGGTGAGCAGATAGTCCTGCAAAATATCCTCCCACGAAGCGCCAAGGGCGCCGAGCACCAGTGCTGAGACCACACCGCAGCGATCCTTTCCCTCTGAGCAGTGCCAGAGCTGCGCGCCCTGCGCAGGATCGTGCGACAGGATGCCGCGCAGGATCCGGCCAAGCGCTGCCTGACATTCCTCGTCCGCCGTCATCATAGCATAGAGCTGCTCCATGCCGGGCATAAGCTCCATAGCGCGCTCATCATCGATTGGGATATCATGGGTGATGCCAAGCTTGGTGTCGGAGAAAACCTCCTGCTCAAGCCGCTCGGCCTGCGGGACAGGAACGTCCTCGCGGCCTGTGCGCTCTCTGGGGTTGCGAAGGTCGATCACCCGGCACAGCCGATAGTCCCGGCACAGGCGGACAACATCGGCGGACGTGGCCCGCGCCAGGTGCGCCGAGCGCAGAAGAAGCCCCTCTCGGACCACTCGCCCGTCTTTGGTGCGGATGCCGCCCAAGTCTCGGCAGTTGGGGATGCCTTCAAAGCGCAGTTCGCGTGTCTGGTCCATCCGGGCCTCCTTATACCGTGCCGTCGTTGTCCACCTGCTTGCCATAGACCACAAAGCGGGTAAACAAGAACTCTGTGACAAAATTGGTCACCATGCTGATGGCTTCAACCAGATATTCATTCCAGCCCAACTGATTGACCAGGTATTTGCCGCCTAAGGTGGACACAGGCGTGAACACACAATAGTACAAAAAGACCTTCAGCATCGCCTTGGGTACGTTGGCGGCGGAGTGGAAGGTAAACTTGCGGTTGATGGTGAAGTTATACACCACCGACAGGACCAACGAGATCAGATAGCTCGCCCAATACGGCAGATGGCAGATCTCCAGAAGCAGCGTGAAGCTGGCAATCTGGATCAGACCCGCAGAGATGGAGAAGAACAGAAATTTCAAAGAGCGGATCCACTCTTTTTTCTCAATTTTCATAGGACGCCTCCTTGTTTTTTTGTTATTGTATCACGCCGGACGCGGATGCGCAAGTAAAAAGCGCACGTTTGCGCTGCCATGCGCATATACTGCTGTGAAAAACCTGCATGGAGGTGCGTTATGGCAGAGCTTACGTATTACCTGGGCGCAAACACGCCCGAGGGCTTCCGCTCGACGTACGACGGGCTGTTTCACGATCCCAGAGTGCGCCAGGTGGTGATCTTAAAGGGCGGGCCGGGCTGCGGCAAATCCACGCTGATGAAGGCCCTGGACGCCCATGCCCAGTCGCTTGGGCTGCAGCGGGAGCTGGTCCCCTGCTCTTCAGACCCCGATTCGCTCGACGCGCTGGTCCTGCCGGGGGCAGGGCTCGCACTGGTGGACGGCACCGCGCCCCACGTTGTAGAGCCGCCTCTGTGTGGCTGCGGGGCTGCCTATCTGGATCTGGGGCGGTTCTATCGGGACGAGGCCGTTCTCGCCCTGCGCCCGGCTTTGGAGCAGGCCAGGCAAGAGAACGCCGCCTGCTACCCCAGGGTTTACGCGGCGCTTGGCGCTGCCGGGCACTGGATCCGGCTGGTCCGGGCGTGGATGGGCGGCATGCTGGAGCGTGCAGACGAGCGCGCGGCGCTGGGCGCCATATTGCCGCCTCTGCCCCGCTCCGCCCGCGTTCCGGGAGTCGCCCTGGAGGGCTATCTCACTGCGCTCACGCCGCAGGGGATCCGCGTTTGCACGCTGCCTGCCGCGACGGTGTGGGCCATCCACGATCCGTTCCGTCTGGCTGGCGGGTTGATGGATGCGCTCAAGGCGCGGCTTATACGCGCGGGAAAGGACGTGCGCGTGTATTACGATCCCCTCTGCCCCGGCGAGTGCCTGGCTTTGTGGTGCGAAGAGCTGGACACCGCCTGGCTCAGGCGGGAGCCGGTCTTCTGCCTTGGCAGGAAGGCGTCTTTGGTGGTGGATCTGGAGCAGGCGCTGCGCGAGAGGCTGCAGCCCGAGGAGCGCGATCATCTCACCGCGGCAATGGAGCTGTTGGACCGAGCGGTGCAGGAGGCCCTGTTCTGGCTTGCGCGGGCAAAGTTCCACCACGACCGGCTCGAAGAGCTCTACCGCCCCACAGTGGACTTTGCCGGGGTCACCGCCGTGGCCGAGCGGCTGATTATGGCTTTGGACCGGACCGTTCAGGCACAGACGTAGGGCGGTATCCGGCGCAGATCCGGGCTGGACTTTTGGGGTATCCTATGGTATAGTAGGGTATCCCGCCGCGCAGCGGCGAAAAACGAGGTATGCGCCATGAAGCACACGACACTCGCCTGTTTCCAGGGCTTTCAATGTATGGCTGGGTCCTGCCCCGATAGCTGTTGCCGGGCCGGATGGGAGATCGTGATCGATCCGCGCACCATGGATCGCGTGAAGCTGCTCCCGGGTCCGGATGCCGCGCGTGTGCGCAGCGCAGTGGTAGACGGCGAAGAGCCCATTTGGCAAAACCGGGACGGGGTATGTACTCTGCTCGATCCGGACGGCCTGTGTCATTTGCAGCGCCACTACGGACCGGAGGCCTTGTGCAGAGTCTGCCGGGATTACCCCAGGTTTCGCCGTTTCTATGGTGCAAGGACCGAGCACGGGCTGTCGCTGTCCTGCCCGGAGGCGCTGCGGCTGCTGCTGCGCCCCGGGGCGGACCTCTCCCCGGTTTCGTGGGAGGACAACGCCCCCATTGAGCCAAACGATCTGGACGCAGAGACCTGGATGCTGCTGCAGGAGGGCCGCGCGGCCGCGCTGGCGCTGCTCAGACGAGAAGATCTTCCCGCAGAGGACCGGTTCCTGCTGGTTTTGGAGCTTGCCGCCCGGCTTGACCCGGAGCAGGTCATCCGGCCCCGACGGGCATTGTCCCGCCTGCGCTCGCCCATCGGGCAGCGGGCGGTCAGGCTGCGTGCGCCGCGCTTTCAGGATATGACCCGATACCGCCATCTGGCCGATTGGGTCGAGGCATACCTGGAGCTCGAGATCCTTTCCGACGCCTGGCGAGCCCGTTTGCTGCGCCTGCAGGACTTTGTGCGCCGCGCGCCCGAGGAGGACCATTACCGCGCCGAACGGTACGAATTCTGCCGCATCCGGCCGCAGGAGATCTACGTCCGCTACTTCTATGGCCAGCTTTGGAAGTTCTGGATGGATGCGTGCGCCGAGGGCCATCTGCTTGCCGTTGTCAAGCGCGCGCTGGCCGGGACGCTTCTTCTGCGGGAGCTGCATTTGATGGAGTATATCCAGAAAACCGGAGCGGATCCTCTGCAGCCCATGTATCAGCTCTCCCGGGAAACCGAGCACAGCGAGCAAAACCTCTCGGCCCTGCTTGATCGCATGGATGGGTCGGTGTGCTTCTCCCGCAAGGCGTTTTTTGCGATGATCCGGCTGTAACGTCTGTCAATTAGCAGGATGCCGATTTTTCGGTGACATAATCAAAAAAGAATTGTGCAAGCTGTGCAATTTGCAACTTTTCCACGCAAAAACGTTCTGCTAGGTGTTTACATAACAACATTTTATGCTGGAAACATAATTTGCATCTTTCTTGCCTTCCCCTGTATAAAAAACTGTGGATAAGGTGGAAAACTCCCCTGTCGGCTCCCGGGTAAAACTGGAAAAACCCCCGGAATCCCGCCGAGTTTTTCACACTTTCCACAGGTTTTTCCACAGGCGGCCGGATATGCATTTTTCTTTCGCGAAAGTTCGACACGTTTACATAATCAAGTTTCTTCCCTTGCTCGACAAAATTCCCCATTTTGTTCACCCCTCTGTTTTGCACGCAAAAATTGGGGGTTGACAAGCTTTTTGCGGAAACATCTTTCGCTGAGACAGAAGTTTTTTTGGAAAAAGAGAAAAAAAGTATTGATTTTACAGACAAACAAGAGTATAATATCTTACTGCATGAGACAATTTTTTGTTGACATAGAAACTCGATAGGAGGTGTAATCCGTGCCCAACATTAAGTCTGCAAAGAAGAGAGTCGAGCTCACCAAGGTCGCCAACGCCAGAAACAAGGCTGGCAAGTCCGCTCTTAAGACCACCATCAAGAAGTTCGACGCCGCTGTTCTGGAAGGCAATCGCGAAGTGGCCGACAGCGCTTATAAGGCAGCCGTCAAGTCCGTTGATCAGGCTGTGAGCAAGGGTCTTCTGCACAAGAATACCGCTGCCCGTAAGAAGAGCAGCATGACCCTGAAGCTGAACAAGCTGGCCTAAGCGTTCGAAAATATTCCCTTCCGGCTCTGCCCGGAAGGGGTTTTTTCGGCCCTTTTTGCCGTGCGCCCCACCTCGTCCTTTTTGAGGCCGCTGACGGGCTTTGCTCCGGGCTGGTAAGCCGGCGCCTTTCTCGCCGCCCTCCCCCGCCGGTCGCTGCGTCAGGCTTGGCAAGAATACTGCATACGAAGATTGGACGTGATTGTTCGATTTGGTCCGGTGGGACTTGTGCCATAGTTCGTTGTCTTCCTTGTCAGGCGGAAGCCCGCCTGTGTCCTCCGCCTCGTCTGGCGCAATTCCCGCTCGAAACGTGCTCGGACCCTTCCACCAAATATTCGTATCAGCGGCAGAAAATTTGTACGTTTGTCAATGATGTGAGACCGAAAAAAAGATGAGTTGTTAGAACGGGATTCCGCGTGCTCTGACGGAAGGAGGGCGTAGCCCGACCGGAGTCAGAGCACGCGAGCGGCCTCCAGCTCCTGCCGTTTCTGGATTGGCGACTTCCAGCCAAGGACTGACATGAGTATTC
>ONCN01000148.1 GCA_900316335.1 uncultured Eubacteriales bacterium
GTCCTTGAAGGGGTTCTCAGCCTTCTCGGCCTTGGGCTCGCCGGCGGCGCGCCACAGGAAGGTCACGACCTGGGCTCTGGTGCAGCCCTCGGTGGGCCCGAAGGTGGTCTCAGAGGTGCCCTTGGTGATGCCGTTGTCCACCGCCCAGTAGACGGGAGCGAAGAAGTAGTCGTCCTCGTTCTGCACGTCGTCGAAGCGGAAGACGGGCGTGGGAGTAGGAGTGGGCGTGGGGGTCGGAGTCGGCGTGGGCGTCGGCTCTACGGGCTCCTCAGCGGTCTTGGCAAAGGTGAAGGCGTCAAGCTTGCAGATGGTGCCCTCGTCCTCGGCGGAGAAGACAAAGTAAACGGCGTGGATACCGCTGACAGGCTTGTCCATATCGGCGCTCAGCTCGCTCCAGGCGGTATTGTCGGAGCTCGTGACCTTCACACCGGCTGCCTGGATGTCATCCGCCTGAATGGCGATTTCTCCGATCTTGGTGCCGTCTTCCGCGTTGGGCGCGTCGAGGTAGACGTTCAGAATGCCGTCGACATAGTTCTCGCCCTGCGAAACCAGAACGGTCAACTGGAGGCTCGTCTCGTCCTCGCCGAAGTTGAGGTACTTGAAGCCGATCTCAGCGCCGTCTGTGATGCCGATGATGGGGCTGCGATGCTCGGCGTAGTCAGAGCCGGCGTACATCATATCCCAATAATCGGCCGGGGCGTTGGTGAGGGGGCTTTCAATGTACATGGTCTGCTGGTGGGTTTCAGAGAACACAGTGGGCCACAGGTGGCAGGCGATATTTGCGCCCCAGGTGTGGTAGGCGTCGATGCTGCTGCCGATGGAGGAGGTGTATTCCGTGGGCTTGATCACCAGCTTGCCGTCCTTGGCGTAGATCTCAACCTTCTCCAGGAAGCCCTGACGGCCGGCGTTGTAGGAGGTGTGACGATGGTTGGAAACGTACCACTCGCCGTTGATGAAGACCAGACCGCCGTGGTTGTTGCCCCAGCAGGTGGTGGGATCGTCGTGCTCGGTGACCTCGTCAGCGCCCGCATCCTTGCGGAAGAAGCCGCCGTTGTCGCCGATGATGCCGCCCCAGTGCCAGCCGGTGAAGTCCTTGAGCTCGTCCACGCTCATATCAGGGTCGGAGTAGACGTATGCCAGGGGCCACCAGTTCTTCTGCCCGTCCACGTCCTTTTCATAATCGTCGTTTGTCCAGTTGCTCTTGTAGCTGTACTGGATCACCCAATAGCTGTGGCCGTCCACCTCGACCTTGTCGATGGTGCTGCCCTCGTAGTGCTTGGGGTTGTAGCCGGCGGTGTTGCGCTCGCCCTCGGCCATGATTACGGGCACGGACCACGCCAGACCGTTGCGGTCGGCATTGACCATGGAGAGCTGGCAGTGCTTGGTGCCGTTGTCGGTTTTGTCAAAGGTGGTGAGGATGGTGCCGTCCTCGCCAATGTAGATGGCGGGGTCGAAGTTGTTGGTGCCGTCGATGCCGGTCACGCCGCTCTCAGACAGGGGAATGTCAAAGCGGGCGTCGGGCACGCTGTGGCCGTTGACCCACAGGTGCGTGCCGTTCATCTCGGGGTTGCCGAAGAACGGGAAGGCGTACAGAACGCACTGGTCCGTGGTCAGGTCATAGTTGAAGTCGCAGGCAAAATAGGTGCCGGTGTCTCGCAGAATGGCCTCAAAGCGCCAGTCGCTCAGATCGTAGACGGGAGCGGACCAGCAGGTGATGTCGGGGCCGCACCAGCCGGTGAGCTTCGTGTCGTGAGAGCCGAGGGCGTACACGCGCCACTCGCTGTCCGCCTTGGACCACAAAACGTGCAGCTCGTTGTCGGGCATAAACTCCCAGTTGGGCAGATAGGGGTTTGCAGCCAGATCCAACGTGACAGGCTTGCCGGTCTTGGGGTTCTCGGTGTAAACCAGAGGATCGGTCTCGTAGGAATACGCCTCGCCGCAGGCGCAGACGTAGTGCCGCAGACCCTTTTCCGTAGCAGTGGCCTCATGGCTGTCATCGGCCAGGCGATAGACGTGCGTGTGATCCGAGAAGGTAAACGCGTCGAACTTGCAGATATCGCCCTCTTTCTCGGAAGAGAAGACGAAATACACGGCGTGGATACCGGATACTTCTTCATCCATCATGGCCTTGAGCTCAGACCAGTCGGTACCGTCAGAGCCGGTTGCCTTGACACCGGCCTTGGCGATGGCCTCGGCGGTGACCGGGATCTCGCCGAGCTTCTTGCCTTCTTCTGCATTCGGGGCATCCAGATAGACTGTGACTTTGCCGTCAACCGCGCCCTCAGCCTGGCTGACCAGAATGGCAAGGTCGGTGCGAATTGCCTCTTCGCCGAAGTTCAGATACTTAAAGCCGATTTCGGCCTTGTCCTGAATGCCCACAACAGGGCTGCGGTGCTCGGCGTACGCAGGGGTGTCCAGGATCATATCCCAGTAGTTTTCCGGGGCGCCGCGCAGGGGGGTGTCGATGTACATGGTCTGCTCGCCGGTCTCGGAGAACACGGTGGGCCACAGGTGGCAGGCAATGTAGGTGGGCCAGGTGTGGAAGGCGTCAATGCTGCTGCCGATGGAGGAGGTGTATTCCGCCGGCTTGATCACCAGATCGCCGCCTCTGCGGTTGGCGGAAATGGAGACCTTCTCCAAGAAGCCCTGACGGCCCGCGCCGGTGGAGGTGTGACGGTGGTTGGACAGATACCACTGGCCGTTGATCTCCACAAGGCCGCCGTGGTTGTTGCCCCAGCAGGTGATGGGATCGTCGTGTTCGGTGACTTCGTCGGAGCCCGCATCCTTGCGGAAGAAGCCGCCGTTGTCGCCGATGATGCCGCCCCAGTGCCAGCCGGTGAAGTCCTTGAGCTCGTCCACCGTCATATCGGGGTCGGAGTAGACGTAAGCCAGCGGCCACCAGCGCTCGTCGCCGTTTACGTTCTTCTCTGGCTCGGTGCCGCTCATGTTGCTTTGATAGCTGTACTGGATCACCCAATAGCTGTGTCCGTTCACGGTGAGGTGGTCGATGGTGCTGCCCTCATAGTGCTTGGGATTGAAGCCATAGGTGTTGCGCTCGCCCTCCGCCATCTTGACGTCGACCTGCCATTCAATGGCGGTGCGCTCGGCGTTGATTTTGGTGAGCACGGCGTGCTTGGTGTTCTCCGGGGTTGCGGGAGCGCCGAATGCCGTGGGTGAGTCGAAGGTGGTGAGGATTGTGCCGTCCTCGGCAATATAGATGGCGGGGTCAAAGTTGTTCTTGTTGTCAATGCCTTCGATGCCTGCTTCCACCAGGGGGATATCAAAGTAGGTGTCGGGCACGCTGTGGCCGTTGGTCCAAAGGTGCGTGCCGTTCATCTCCGGGTTGCCGAAGAACGGGAAGGCATACAGAACGCAGTGGTCGGTTTGCAGATCGTAGCAGAAGTCACAGGCAAAGAACGTGCCGGTGTCTCTCAAAATGGCCTCAAAGCGCCAGTCGCTCAGATCATACACGGGCGCGGACCAGCAGGTGATGTCCGGGCCGCACCAGCCGGAGAGCTTGGTGTCGTGCGAGCCCACGGCGTAAACGCGCCACTCGCTGTCGGCCTTGGACCACATGACGTGCAGCTCGTTGTCGGGCATGAACTCATAGTTGGGCAGATAGGGGTTGATGGCGTAGTCCTGGGTCAGGGCCTCGCCGGTCTTGGGGTTCTTGGTGTAGACCAAAGGATCGGTCTCGTAGCTGTAATCTGCTCTGCACACGGTGCAGCGGTAATGTCGATAGCCGCCCTGGGTGGCGGTGGCCTCGTAGCTGTCCGGGGCCAGACGGTAGTTGTGCACATGGTCGGTGCCGGTCTGCGGACCTGCGGCAAGAACCGTGGGGATCAGCGTCAGGACCAAAGCCAGCGTCAGCAGCACAACCAGAAGCTTGGCAAGCTTGTGAGACATGGAATGAAACCTCCTTCTAATTCTTCGCTTTTTCATTCGTGTATTACCTGGATGCCGCGATGCAGCCCGGGGGCCAACCGGGCCTGTTCACGGCAGCGGCCCGCACCCGGGAGGCGTGCCGCTTGGATAAGTTGAGTGTATCGGAAAAGCAAACCGCTGTCCAGCCCGGACAGAATAACAGGTGCGTTTTTGGGAACAACAGGTCGCGCCGAACCTTGACACGGGCATGGGGTTTGGAGTATAGTTAAAGTGCATAAAAGCAGTTGTCTGGAAGGAGCCTTCTTTGTATGCTTGAACCGTTTTATCGGGCGATCTGGTATCCCATCTCGGTCTATCTGTTTGAGATTGTGGCCATCCCTTGCATGAGCATGTTCCCCCTGCGCCCGCGTTCCAATGCCTGGTGGCAAAAGGTTTTGTGGATTGTGCTGGGAATTGCCTGCGCCTGTGTTCTGCGCTATGGGCTTGTACAGCTTCGGACAGTGCTCGCGGATCTGTTTGACGTCAGAGGCAGCTACTATCAGTCCATGCTCACGCATCTGGTTGCCATGGTGGCGGTCTGCGCCGTGCTCTACCGGGGCAGCTTCTTTTCAAAAACACTGACGGTGATTTTGGCGCTGTCTCTGGCCGGGCAGATCGGCTTTGTCTATGGCAACCTGATGCTCCTGTGGTGGAAGCCGGAATTTACCCCCGGCATGATTATGGTACGTGACGTGTTAGGCTACGGCACCTTTGCCATGTACTATCTGGTTTTGGGCCGCTATTCCAATGTGACCTCGTTCTACCTCACCCTGCGAGACCATCTTCTGCTCATTGTCATCAGCTTTTTGAATTTTATGCTGGGCTGCGTTGTGCTGCGATACCTCGACGGGATGACCGCTCAGCTTTTGTTCAACCTCACCTGCGTGTTTGCTACGGTGGCGATCACCTTCCTGCTCTTCCGTTTTACCAACGAGCACCAAAGGGCTGTGGACCAGCAGATCGCCCTGCAGGATATGCGCATGTCCCAAAGCGCGCTGGATCAGATGCAGGAGACCGCCGCCCAGATGAAGGAGCTGCGTCACGAGCTGGGCAACCATTTCACCTATCTTGACACCCTTGTGGAGGAGCAGCGGTATGACGAGCTGCACGCCTATCTCCGCCGGGCGGAGGACCAAAGCCGGGAGGCCGCGCAGACCATCACCACGGCAAACCCTGTGGTAAACTCGATCGTAAACCAAAAGCTGTCCTACGCCCGCTCGCTCGGCATCTCCACGCAGGCAAAGGTGATCCTGCCCGACACGCTCCCGCTGGAAGATCTGACGCTCTGCTCGCTTCTGGGGAACCTTTTGAACAACGCCATCGAGGCCTGCCGCGGCCAGGAAGCGCCGGTGATCGACCTTCGCATCAGCCCGGTCAAGACCTATCTCATCTTCCAGGTGGAGAACTCCGTGACCCGGGACGTGCTCAAGGACAACCCGAACCTGACGTCAACCAAGGTCGAGGCGGAAAACCACGGCATCGGCCTGCGCGTGATCCGCCGC
>ONCN01000191.1 GCA_900316335.1 uncultured Eubacteriales bacterium
ACCTCAGTTTTGGAATACTCTTCCAGTTGCGGGAAAAGGTCAAGATAGATCATGAATCCTGGACGTTCTGCCATCCCGATCACCCCCACCTGTGCAGGGGCCGGACGCCGGTCTCGGCCTGGATCGGCTGGACGTCGCCGCCGCCCTCGCAGCGCAGATACTGTACCAGGTTGGGATAGAACAGGAGCTGCTTTGCTCCGGCCTTGCGGATCGGGACCACGCCGGTCCGCACCCAGCGCCGCAGGGTGTACTCCGACACCGGGAGCCCTTCTGAGCGGGCCCGTGCCACCGCTTCCCGGATCGTCACCACATCGGGCATCATCTCACCTCCTTCCGCTCGGCTGCGATCTGATCGATGATCGCCAGAATGCGGTCCCGCTCCTCCTCCGGCAGCTCCCGCCGGAGCTTCCGGGAAAAGTTGCCGTCGTTCAAACCGTACCGATCTGCGATTTCCCACAGTTTGACCTTGGCTTCCTTGGCTCGGTTACGAATCTCAGAATTCAACATGAGTATACCTCCTTTTGTTGTTGACAACAGCGCCCTTTTGTGATATTCTGTTACCAGATGTTTTGCTGGTGTTGTTCCATATTCAGATATTACCACAGAACAAGCAGCAGCGCCACATACTCTGCAAATATATATTTCTGGAATTTATTTTGATTAATATCTATATCCAGATAAGGAGGTCCTTATGGCATATCTAACAAGAAGCGAACGATTCAAGGATGCCAGAGTAGTCCATAATCAGAACGGGAAACAGACTATGGCTCAAGTATCAACAGCGACTACAGTATCTCAATCCACAATATCGGATTTGGAAAATGACGATAGTGAAAGACGTGTAAACTATGAGAACGTCGTAAGCCTCGCCAAACATTACGGCGTCTCCGCAGATTTTCTCCTGGGGTTGTCCGACGATCCGCACCGCACACCCAGCGCTGTGGACGAGCTGGGCCTGTCCCCGGCAGCAGTCAAGCATATCCTGGATATCAAGCAGTATGCCGACAGTGAATCAGATCCCGATGGAGACTTTCACAAAAATCTGTCGGTGCTTGACAGATTCTTGAGCAGTAGACGATTCTCGCGCTTTCTAGCCTTTTTTATGCTTGCAGAAAAGGCGGCTGAGCAGACAAAAGCTGCAAACAAACCGTTTGAGGAAACAGATAAGAACCGTCTGCCCAAAGAGGTTTTCTCTTATGCAGACAGGAACAGCTATGCAGTCCAAAAATATCTGTGCTTAAAGCAGTTTGAAAAGATGCTCGATGAGTTTTGCGATGCTGAAGGATTGGACGATTGATGGAGGGACACCAAAATGGCAAACATCCGCAAGATTGAAAACAAATCCGGCGTCTCCTACAAGATCACCGTCTCCAACGGGATCGACATCACCGGCAAGCCGGTCCGTCACTATCGGACCTGGAAGCCGGAGCCCGGCATGACGGAGCGCCAGATGCAAAAGGCCGTGCAGAAGGCCGCAGCAGACTTTGAGCGGGAGATTGAGCAGGGCTTTACCCTGGACACCAAGCACACGGTCTCGGAGTATTGCCGCTATGTCATCGACACCAAGGAGCGCACTGGTGCCAAGCATCGGACTATCGTTTCCTATAAGGGATTTCTCCCAAGGATTGACCAGGCCATTGGGCATATCAAGCTGGCAGACCTCCGGCCCGCTCACCTGAATGCCTTCTACACGGAGTTGGGCAAGCCTGGCGTCCGCTGCGTGAGTCAGAATGCTGTGACAAAGGAGGACCTGGGAGCGCTCCTGAAGGCCAGGAAGCTCACCAGAGATGCCCTTGCAAAGAAGTCTGGCGTTTCTCCTACCACCGTCACCACAGCTTGCAGGGGCCAGGCGATCCGTCTTGCAAAGGCAGAGCAGCTTGCCGCCGCCTTAGGCATGAAGGTGAAGGAGCTCTTTATCGTGGAGACGGAGACCTCAGCTCTGGCACCGAAGACCATCCTGGAGTATCACCGCTTCCTCCATACCGTCCTGGATCAAGCAGAGAAGGAAATGATCGTTCCATACAATGCCGCAAGCAAGGCCACGCCGCCGAAGCTCCCAGCCCGGGACCCAAACTATTATCAGCCGGAGGAGATTATGGCAATCCTTGACGGTCTGGAGGAGGAGCCCATCAAATGGAAGGCCATCACCCATCTGCTCATTGTCACCGGCTGCCGACGGGGTGAGATCATGGGCCTCAAGTGGGAGAAGCTGGACCTGGACAAAAGGAAGGTCCGCATCGACAGCACCCTGCTCTACACCCCGGATCGTGGCGTCTTTGAGAATGCCACCAAGACCAGGGACGTCCGGCAGATCGCCCTTCCCGCAGAGACCGTCGCCCTGCTCCGGGAGTATCGGCGCTGGTATCTGGAGCTGAAGCTGGCAAATGGAGACCGCTGGAACGATACCGGGTACGTCTTCGTCCGGGACGATGGGCAGCCCATGAACCCGGATAGCATTGGAGCCTGGCTTGATGGTTTCTCGAAGCGCCATGAGCTGCCCCACATCAATCCTCATGCCTTCCGGCACACCGTGGCCTCCCTGCTGATCAATAGCGGGACCGATATTGTCTCCGTCTCCAAGCGCTTGGGCCATGCCCGGACCTCCACCACCACAGACCTCTACGCCCACGTCATCCAGAAGGCCGATGAACAGGCAACAGAGACCCTTGCAAATGCGATCCTTCGCAAGCGGGCCTGAGCACCCGCTCCTCCCGGAAAGAAAAAACACCAGGCAACGGACCTCAATCCGCTGCCTGGTTTCTTCTTTGTCTACGCTTCACCATACACCAAAAGCGCCAGCTTTTTTTGATGGTTTGCGCCAAATTTGCGCCAAGGATTTTGCCTGCGCTCATTATTGGAGCCCAAGTGGAGGAAAAACCCCAAAAAATGCAGAAAAAACAGCCCAATTTCCTAAGAAATGGGCTGTTTTCTGGTACGCCGGAAGGGACTCGAACCCCCGACCTACTGGTTCGTAGCCAGTCACTCTATCCAACTGAGCTACCGGCGCATACCACGCTTAGCGCGCTTCAATAATATAGCACAAACGGCGCGAAAATGCAAGTACTTTTTTTCAAATCTCGATATTTTTTTGTAGCGTTACAATTGATGTGAGACTGGGGGATAGAAAAAAGCGGTTGAGTTTGTTAGAATGAAGTTACCACACAACAAAGCTAACAAAAGGAGCT
>ONCN01000160.1 GCA_900316335.1 uncultured Eubacteriales bacterium
ACAAAAAAGAAAAGGAGAGTATTTCTTATGGCATTGGATTACCGCAAATGCGCAGAAGAGATCTTTTCCCACTTAGGCGGAAAAGAGAACATCATCAGCGCGGCACACTGCGCCACACGTCTTCGTTTGGTTATTGCTGACAACAGCAAGGTTGACACGAAAGCTCTCGAGGACGTAGAGGGCGTGAAGGGCCTGTTCGACTCCAACGGACAGCTTCAGCTCATCATCGGCACCGGCACAGTAAATAAGGTCTACGACGAATTCTTGGCTGTGACGGGGCTGACCGCTGCCAGCAAGGCCGACGTCAAGGCTGCTGCCGCCTCCCGCATGCCGCTTTGGAAGAAGATTCTCAAGACCCCCGGCGACGTGTTCGTGCCCATCCTGCCCGCCATCGTGGCCTCCGGCCTGATGATGGGTATTGTCGAAGCCATCCCCAAATTCTGGCCCGCCTTCGGCCAGAGCGACTGGTTTAGCTTCCTTGACCTGGTTGCCAACACCGCGTTCGTCATGCTGCCCGTTCTGGTGGCCATCTCTTCGGCCAGGGTCTTCGGCGGCAATATCTTCCTGGGCGGCGTCATCGGCTTTCTGATGATCCATCCTGCTCTGCTCAACGCCTGGAACGTGGGCAGCGCCGACGCCATCAACAGCTTCTTCCGCGTCTCAGACGGCGTCATAAAAACCTGGCACCTGTTCTTCTTCAACGTCCAACAGGTGGGCTATCAAGGCCACGTGATCCCAGTCATATTGGCAGTCCTTCTCATGTGCACTGTTGAGAAGTGGCTGCATAAGCATGTTCCCGAAATGATCGACCTCTTCGTGACCCCGCTGGTCACCGTTCTGGTCACCGCCTTTATCACCTTCACTGTCATCGGCCCCATCTTCTCCGTCTTTGAAAACTGGGTCCTGGCCGGTGCAAAGTGGCTCATCACCGTGGGCTACGGCGTTGGCGCCGCCATTATGGGCGCGATCTATCCCTTCACCGTGGTCATGGGTCTGCACCATATGTACAACGTCATCGAGGCCGGCATGCTCTCTGTTGAGGGCGGCGTCAACACCTGGATGCCCATTGCCACCGCTGCCAACATCGCCCAGTTCGGCGCCTGCTTGGCCGTGGCTCTGAAGTGCAAGAACCAGAAGACCAAGTCTGTGGCTCTGCCCTCCTCTCTGTCCGCCTCTTTGGGCATCACCGAGCCCGCCATCTTCGGTATCAACTTCCGCTTTATGAAGCCCTTCATCGGCGGCATGATCGGCGGCGCGATCGGCGCCCTGTTCGCCTCCTGGATGAAGTCCGCTGACGGCCTGCATCCCTTCGGCGCCACAGTCTACGGCGTCACCGGCATCCCCGGCATTCCCGCCATCAACAACCTCGGCATGTACCTGGTTCTGATGCTCGTTTCCGCCGGCATCGCCTTTGTGATCACCTGGGTCATCTGGAAGGAAGACGAGCCCGTCAAGAAGGAAGAAAAGATCGTTGCGCCCACCACCTCCGTCATCCGCTGCTCCGCGGGCGAGGTGCTGCAGCCTGTTGCCGGCAAGGTCATCAGCCGGGAAGAGATCCCTGATGAGACCTTTGCTGCCGGTATCCTGGGCGACGGCGTAGGCATTGTCCCGACCGAGGAAGTTGTGGTTGCGCCCTTCGACGGCGTCGTCACCTCTGTGTTTGACACCAAGCACGCCATCACGCTTGAGTGCGGCGGCATGGAGCTGCTGATCCACGTCGGCGTTGACACCGTGAAAATGAACGGCGACGGCTTCAACAGCTTTGTTGAAGACAACCAGGAGGTCAAGGCCGGTCAGAAGCTTCTTTCCTTCAACCGCGACAAGATCAAGAAGGCCGGCTACAGCGACGTGGTGGTCGTTATGCTCACCAACGCCGACGAACTGGAAAACCTGGAATGTGGCGCCAAGTAAGCCTGTTCCGTTGATAAAGAATTAACAGGAGGATCATCGCATGAAGTCTTTCAACTACACCATCACAGACCCCGTGGGTATCCATGCCCGTCCCGCCGGCCTTCTGGTCAAGGAAATCAAGAAGTTTGCCGGTCACACCGTTACTGTCACCAAGGCTGACAAGTCTGTCAACGCCCTCAAGCTCATGGCTCTGATGCAGATGGGCATCAAGAAGGGTGACACTGTCACCGTGTCCGTCGAAGGACCCGAAGAGGAGAGCGTCTGCGCTGCCATCGAGGCCTTCTTCAAGGGCAATCTGTAAGTACACACCCCCGCAAACGGCTGTCTTTTGGCAGCCGTTTGCCTTATTTGAAAGGAGAACATATGATTTCCATCCAAGGCAAGGGCGTGTCCACCGGTGTGGCCGCCGGCCCCCTGTATTTCTATCAGCGCGCAAAGACCACGCTGCGCCGCTACAAGGTTGAGAACGCCGAGGCCGAGTGGGCCCGGTTCAAAGCCGCTCAGGAAAAAGCCATTGAGCAGCTTGGCGAGTTGGCCGAAAAGGCCAGAGCCGAGGCCGGCGACGAGGCCGCCATGCTCTTTGAGACCCATCAGATGATGGCCGAGGATCTGGACTATGAAGAGACCATCCAGGCCTCCATCTGCGAGGAGCTGAACAACGCCGAGGCCGCTGTGACCGACACCGCCGCCCAGTTTGCCGAGATGTTTGCGGCCATGGACGACGCCTATTTCCAGGCCCGCGCAGCCGACGTGAAGGACGTTTCCACCAGAATTCTGGGGATCCTCTCCGGCGTGGTGCAGGGCGGCATCGACTCTGACGTGCCTGTGATCCTGGCTGCCGACGATCTGGCTCCGTCCGAGACCGTCCAGCTTGACAAGAGCAAGATCCTGGGCTTCATCACCGAGGGCGGCTCCGGCTCGAGCCACACCGCCATCCTGGCCCGCACGATGGGCATTCCCGCCATCATCGGCGTGGGCGACCAGCTCAAGGCCGAGTATGAGGGCCGCGAGGTGATCGTGGACGGCGGCACCGGCAACGTTGTGCTCGATCCCGACGAGGCGACCCGCGAGCGTCTGATGCAGAAGCGCGCCGAGCAGATCAAGCTTCGCCAGATGCTCGAGCAGCTCAAGGGACAGCCCAATGAGACGCTCGACGGCCAGAGCGTGCGCATCTACTGCAACATCGGCTCGCCCGAGGACGTGGCAACCGTCCAGGCCAACGACGCCGGCGGCATCGGCCTGTTCCGGTCTGAGTTCTTGTATCTCAACTGCGACGACTATCCCACCGAGGACTATCAGTATGAGGCCTATAAGAAGGTCCTGTCTGACATGGCGCCCAAGGAGGTTATCATCCGCACCCTGGACATCGGCGCAGACAAGCAGATCGGCTACTTCAATCTGCCCAAGGAAGAAAACCCCGCCCTCGGCAACCGCGCGCTGCGCATTTGCCTGAACCGGCCCGAGATCTTCCGTACCCAGCTCAGAGCGCTCTACCGGGCCTCTGCCTTCGGCCACCTGGGCATCATGTTCCCCATGGTCACTTCCGTCTGGGAAGTCAAGGAGGCCAAGAAGATGTGCCGCCAGGTCATGGACGAGCTGACCAAGGAGGGCATTCCCTTCGATGAGAACGTCCAGCTTGGCATCATGATCGAGACCCCCGCTGCAGCGGTGATGTCCGACCGTCTTGCCAAGGAGGTGGACTTCTTCTCCTGCGGCACCAACGATCTGACCCAGTACACCCTGGCCTGCGATCGTCAGAACAACGACCTGGGCCGCTTCTTCAACCCGCATCATCCCGCAGTGCTGCGTCTTTTGAAGATGGTCACCGATAACGCTCACAAAAACGGCGTGTGGGTCGGCATCTGCGGCGAGCTGGGCGCGGATCTGGAGCTGACCGAAACCTTCTTGTCCATCGGCATCGATGAGCTGTCCGTCTCTCCCAGATCGGTCCTGCCGCTGCGCAAAAAGGTGCGCGAGACCACCGTCAGCGCCTGCAAAGAGCGCCTTTTGGGTGATCTGATGTCCGATCAGATCACCATCTGACCCTATTGTGAATCAGCGGGGCCGCCGGAAGAACCCGGCGGCCCCGCGAAGGAGGAATGTATGAAAAAAACCATCGACGTCACCGCGCTGGGTGAGCTTTTGATCGACTTTACCGCCCATGGTACTTCTGAGCAGGGCAACCCGCTTTTGGAGGCCAACCCCGGCGGCGCACCCTGCAACGTTCTGGCTATGCTTCAAAAGCTCGGCAAGTCCACAGCCTTTGTGGGCAAGGTGGGCAAAGACGGCTTTGGCCGTCAGCTCCGTCTGGCGGTGGAAGCCGCCGGCATCGACACCAGCGGCCTTTGCTGGGACGATGAAATCCCCACCACCCTGGCTGTGGTTCACACCCTGCCCGGCGGCGACCGGGAGTTCAGCTTCTATCGCAAGCCCGGCGCAGATATTGATCTGCGTGCAGACGAGCTCAAGCCCGAGCTGCTTGAAAACTGTCGGATCTTCCACTTCGGCACCCTGTCTCTGACCGACGAGCCCTGCCGTTCGGCCACCATCAAGGCCTATGAAACGGCCAAGGCCGCCGGCGCGCTCATCTCCTTCGACCCCAACCTGCGCGAGCCGCTGTGGCCCGATCTGGAGGCTGCGCGGGAGGCAATCTGCTGGGGCCTCGAGCGCTGCGAC
>ONCN01000149.1 GCA_900316335.1 uncultured Eubacteriales bacterium
GCGAACCTTAAGCGAAGCTTAGAAATGGCCGCGATCCAAAAAAATATTCATCACTATGCGACATTTCACGAAAAAATGGTTGATTTTCCCGCCAAAATGTTATACTATATGCGAGGCAGACTCCGGCAGTTCGGTCGGAGGAAAGGAGCGCGCCATGCTGAACATCGTCCTCGTCGAGCCGGAGATCCCGCAAAACACCGGCAATATCGCCCGCACCTGCGCCGCCACCGGCAGCCGTCTGCATCTGGTCCGGCCCTTGGGCTTCGATATCTCCGACAGGGCGGTCAAGCGGGCCGGTCTGGACTACTGGCATCTGGTCGAGGTGCTGGTCTACGACTCGCTTGCAGACTTCTTCAGCCGTGCACAGCCGGAGGACTTCTGGCTGTTTTCCACCAAGGCGCCCAGGACCTACACCCAGGTGCAATACCGGCCCGACAGTTGGCTGATCTTCGGCAAGGAGACCCGCGGGCTGCCCGAGACGCTGCTCTATGCCCACCCCGACCGGTGTGTGAAGATCCCGATGATCGAGCAGGCCCGGTCGCTCAACCTGTCCAATTCCGCGGCGGTGGCCTGCTTTGAGGCCCTGCGGCAGTTGGACTTCCCCCATCTGAAGCAATGGGGCAAGATGGGCGACGCATAGACCTGCGCACGGCGCCGGATGCTCTCATAGGTTTCCGCTGCGTAGCGGATCATATATTATATTACATTATACGGAGGTTACTATGAATTACAACAAGAAATCCGTTGAGGATATCGACGTTCGCGGCAAGCGCGTTCTGTGCCGCTGCGACTTCAACGTCCCCACCAAGGAAGGCAAAATCACCAGCGACAAGCGCATCGTGGCTGCCCTGCCCACCATCAACTATCTGCGTGAGCACGGCGCAAAGGTCATCCTCTGCTCCCACATGGGCAAGCCCAAGGGCGAGTGGAAGCCTGAGCTGAGCCTCAAGATCGTGGCCGACCGCCTGAGCGAGCTGCTGGGCACCGAGGTCAAGATGGCCAAGGACGTGGCCGGCGAGGACGCCAAGCGTCTGGCTGCCGAGCTCAAGGAAGGCGAGGTCATGCTGCTTGAGAACACCCGCTTCATCAAGGGCGAGACCAAGAACGACCCCGAGCTGAGCAAGGCTCTGGCTTCTCTGGCCGACATCTTTGTCAACGACGCCTTTGGCACGGCCCACAGAGCGCACTCCTCCACTGCCGGTGTGGCCGACTATCTGCCCGCCGTGTGCGGCTTTCTGATTGCCAAGGAAGTCGGCATCATGGGCAAGGCCCTGGCCGATCCTGAGCGTCCCTTCGTCGCCATCCTGGGCGGCGCCAAGGTCTCTGACAAGCTCAACGTCATCAACAACCTCCTGGAAAAGGTCGACACCCTGATCATCGGCGGCGGCATGGCCTACACCTTCCTGGCTGCCAAGGGCTACAACGTCGGCAAGTCCCTGCTCGACACCGAGAAGATCGACTACTGCAAGGAAATGATGGCCAAGGCCGAGGCCAAGGGCGTCAAGCTGCTGCTGCCGGTCGACACCGTCGTGGCTGCCGACTTCCCCAACCCCATTGACGGCCCCATCGAGGTCAAGACCGTGAACGCCGACGAGATCCCCGCCGACATGCAAGGCCTGGACATCGGCGAGAAGACCCGCGAGCTCTTTGCCGAGGCTGTCAAGACTGCCAAGACCGTCGTGTGGAACGGCCCCATGGGCGTGTTTGAGAACCCCACCCTGGCTGCCGGCACCATCGCCGTGGCCCAGGCTCTGGCCGACAGCGAGGCTGTGACCATCGTTGGCGGCGGCGACTCCGCGGCTGCCTGCGAGCAGCTCGGCTTTGCCGACAAGATCACCCACATCTCCACCGGCGGCGGCGCCTCCCTGGAGTTCCTGGAGGGTCTGGAGCTGCCCGGTATCGCCTGCCTGGAGGACAAATAACTCCATGAACAGAAAATATCGGAAGACGCTCATTGCGGGCAACTGGAAGATGAACAAAACCCCTTCTGAAACGAAGGAGTTCATGCTTGCCTTCAAGGGGTTGATCCCGAAGGGCCGCTGGTGCGACATCGCTTTGTGTGTCCCCGCGGTGTGTATCCCCGCTGCCGTGCGCGTGATGCGCGAGACCCGCGTCGGCATCGGCGCGGAAAACTGCAACGCCAACCCCTCCGGCGCCTACACCGGCGAGATCTCCACCGACATGCTGGTGGACGCGGGCTGCAAATATGTGATCATCGGCCACTCCGAGCGCCGCGCCATGGGCGAGACCGACCAGGACGTCAACCAGAAGACCAAGGCCGCGCTGGCCGCGGGCCTGGTTCCCATCGTCTGCTGCGGCGAGAGCCTGGAGCAGCGCGAGTCCCTGGTTACGGAAGAATGGATCACCATGCAGATCAAATACGCCCTCGAGGGCATCGAGGCCGACCAGGTCCGCAAGAGCGTCATCGCCTATGAGCCCATCTGGGCCATCGGCACCGGCCGCACCGCCACCCCCGAGCAGGCCGAGTACGGCTCCAAGATCTCCCGGGCCACCACGATCCTCTACGGCGGCTCGATGAACGACAAAAACGCCGAAGAGCTGCTCGCCCAGCCGGATATCGACGGCGGTCTGATCGGCGGCGCTTCGCTGGTCCCGGAAAAGTTCCTCAAGATCATCGAAGCTGCCAACCAGGACGCTTGAGCCCCGCTTGGATTTGTGCAAAATAACCAAAATGCACCCGGATTTTTCTGGGTGCATTTTTTTGCTTGTTCAAACGAAATTCATATTACCGTAATAAGTTTCTGCTAGAATAGACGCAGAAACAAAAAGGAGTGAATTTCTTGAACATCCTGTTCTTACTCACCCCCAAGGTGCGCTGTGAGCACCTGTATGACGACGAGTCCATCCGCGAGGCGCTTGAGCGCATGGAGCTGGCAGGCTACCAGGCCCTGCCGATCATCCGCAAGAAGGACGGCTCCTACGCCGGCACGCTCACCGAGGGCGACCTGCTGTGGGCGCTGAAAAACCTCTGCCAGATGGATCTCAAGCGGGCCGAGTGCCACAACATCATGGAGATCACCCACAAAAAGGACAACGAGGCCGTGCCCGTCACCACCGGCATGGAGGAGCTGCTGCTCAAATCCCTGGATCAGAACTTCGTTCCCGTGGTGGACGACCGCAACACCTTCATCGGCATCGTCACACGAAAATCCATCCTCCTGCAATACGTCCGCGAGCTGACGCAGGAGGTCAACTGAGCAAAAGGCCACCGGCTGATCACAGCCGGTGGCTTTGTTTTTTTATGCGTCTTCCATCTCGCCTACCTCGATCTGGGCCAGGGTGAGATCCTGGCCGGAGAGGGGCGTGAGCTTGTCTGAGCGGCAGTCGGGGCAGCGAAGATCCTCGGGGGCGACCACAAAGACCTTGCCGCAGCTCTCGCAGCGGGCCATGGCGGGCACGGGGTGGATCTTCAGCACGGTCTCGGCATAGGCCGTGCCGTCGGTGACGGCGCGCCAGGCGTCATACAAAAACCGCTCCACCACGCCGCTGAGCTGGCCGAGCTCCACCGTCACAGACGTGACCGGCGCGCCCGGGGCCTGCTCGGCCAGAATGCGGTCGATGGTTTTGACCATTGCGTCGGCAATGCCAAGCTCGTGCATGGCCTTACCTCTTGAAGGGCTTGGCAATGATCTTGCCGGTCTTCTTCACAAGGCCCTCGGCGACCTTGATGGGCATGGTCTCAAACTTGCCGGCCTGCCACTCGCGCGCCTTCTTCATGTGGATGGCGTCAAAGGCGCACTTGGTGGTGCAAAGGCCGCAGCCGATGCACATGTATTCGTCCACCTTGGTGGCGCCGCAGCCGAGGCAGCGGGCGGTCTCCTTCTTGATCTGTTCTTCGGTGAAGGTGACTCTCTCGTCGCCGAAGGTGCGCGCCTTGGCCTCGTTGTAGCCGGGAACCTGGCGGTGATCCACGTGCAGGCTCTCCACGCCGAGCAGGATGTTGTCCTTGTCCAGGGCCTTGTAGACCCGGCGGTCGCGGCCCAGGGTGAGGGTCTGGCCGGGATGGACCCAGCGGTGCAGCGAGATCGCGCCTTCCTTGCCGGCGGCAATGGCGTCGATGACGAACTTCTGGCCGGTGTAAACGTCGCCGCCCACGAAGATATCGGGCTCGGCGGTCTGGTAGGTCAGAGGATCGGCCTTGACGGTGCCGTTGCGGTTGAACTCGACCTTGGTGCCGGCAAGCAGCTCGCCCCAGTCTACGCGCTGGCCGATGCAGTACAGCACCGTGCTGCACGGGGCGGTCTCGGTGGTCTCGTCGTCAAAGGTGGGGGCAAAGCGGCCGTCGGCGCCGCGCACCGACAGGCACTTGCGGAAGCGGATGCCGCTGACGCTGCCGTTTTCAGACAGCACCTCGGTCTGGCCCCAGCCGGCGTGGATGTGCACGCCGTCGCGCTCGCACTCGTGGCGATCCTCGGGCCCCATGGGCATCTCGTCATAGGACTCCAGGCAGTAGAGGTGGACCTCCTCCGCCCCGCAGCGGACGGCGGTGCGGGCCACGTCCGCGCCGATGGCGCCGCCGCCGATGACCACGACCTTGCCCTCGAGCTTCTGCGGGCCCTCAATGTTGACGGTCTTGATGAAGTCGATGCCGGCCATGACGCCCTTGGCATCCTCGCCGGGCACGTTCAGCCTTCCGCCGCTTTGCAGGCCGACGGCCACGTAGAAGCCCTTGTAGCCCTGCTCGCGGAGCTGCTGGATGGTGACGTCCTTGCCGACCTCCACGCCGCAGCGGAACTCCACGCCCATCTGGCGCAGCACGTCGATCTCGGATTCGACCACGTCCTTTTCCAGACGGAAGGAGGGGATGCCGTTCATCAGCATGCCGCCCGGGCGGCGCTCTTTTTCAAACACGGTGGGCTTGTAGCCCTTCTCGGCCAGGTAGTAGGCGCAGGTCATACCAGCCGGGCCAGCGCCGATGACGGCGATCTTCTCGTCGTAGGGCTTGCCGGTCTGGTTCACCATGGGCGGGATATAGCGGGTCTCGGCGTTGAGATCAAAGTCGGCAATAAAGCGCTTGACCTCGTCGATGGCCACGGCCTCGTCCACGTTGCCGCGGGTGCACTCGGCCTCGCAGCGGTGGTTGCAGATGCGGCCGCAGACCGCGGGGAACGGGTTTTCCTTGCGGATCAGCGCCAGGGCCTCCTGGTAGCGGCCCTCGGCGGCCAGACGCAGATAGCCCTGCACGGCGATGTGCGCGGGGCAGGCGGTCTTGCAGGGAGCCGTGCCGGTGGCGACGGTATCCTGGCGGTTTTCGCGGTAGTCCACGTTCCAGTCGGACTTGTGCCAGACCGAGTCGGACATCTTGCGATAGGCGGGCTCCGGCTCAAGCGGGGTCTTGGTGCAGAGCTTCTGGCCGAGCTTCAGGGCGTTGGCCGGGCAGTTTTCCACGCACTGGCCGCAGGCCACGCACTTGGTCTCGTCCACCTGGGCCACGAAGTTGGAGCGGATCACGTCCCGCGCGCCGAACATCAGACCCACGCGCAGGCCAAAGCAGGCGCAGGCGCAGCAGTTGCAGATGGCAGAGCTCTCGCCGGCCTCCTCGATGTTGGGCATGTCGTGCATCAAGCCGTTCTTCTCGGCGCGGGCGATGATCTCATAGACCTCTTCCCTGCTGACCTGGCGGGCGCGGCCGGTGCGGATATAGTGCTCGGCGCCCTTGCCCATCTGGATGCACATATCCTCCTCCAGGTGGCCGCAGCCCTCGCCGATGGTCCGGCGCGAGGCGCGGCACGAACAGGGCGAGACGGAGAAGGTGTCGTATTTGTTGATGTAGTACGACAGCTTGTCGTAGTTGCTCACGCCCGGGATGTCCTTGATGGAGCTCTCAATGGGCACCACGCGCATCAGGCCGTAGCCGTTCGGCATGAGGGGCGCCATGGTCGCCATGCGGATGCGGGTGTACTCCTCAAAGGCCTTGCCGACCTCGGGGTGGGTCTCAAGCAGCTCCTTGTTGTTGACCAGCATCTCCATGATGCCGGGGGCAAAGATCTGCATGAAGAAGCGGTCCTTGCCGTCGGTGGGGTCGGTGGTGATGCGGAACACGCCGATCCAGGCAAGGTGCTCGGCAAGCTTCTGGACCTTTTCCAGCGGCATGCCGGTCTTTTTGGCCAGATACTCCGCAGTGCGCTCCTTGCGCAGACCCGCGGCGATGGCGACCTCGGCCTCCTCATCGGTGAGGATGGAGGCAAGGGAATAGTACTCCGGGGCGTTTTCGTCGATCTTGTTCACCACGCCGGTGAGTCCGCCTACGACCCGGCACAGACGGACGATCTTCTCTCTGAGTTGTGCCATTGTTCCTCCTGTGTGCAGTTTGTTCCGACGCTCAGCCCTGCCAGGCGCGGACCTGGTTTTTGAGCCAGTCCGTCCATTTGTCCACACCCTCGCCGGTTTTGGCGCAGATGGGGAAAATCTCAAGCTTGGGGTTGCGCATATGCGCATACTCCACGACCTTGTCCATGTCAAAGTCGAAGTAGGGCAACACGTCGATCTTGTTGATGATCAAGGCGTCGCAGACCGTGAAGATCAAGGGGTACTTCAAGGGCTTGTCGTGCCCCTCGGGGACGGAGAGGATCATCGCGTTTTTCACCGCGCCGGTGTCAAACTCGGCCGGGCAGACCAGGTTGCCCACGTTTTCCAGAACCACCAGGTCCAGATCCTCGGGGCCGATCTCGCGCAGGCCCTGCTCGGTCATGCCGGCGTCAAGGTGGCACATGCCGCCGGTGTGGAGCTGGATCGAGCGCACGCCGGTGGTGGCGATCTTCTCGGCGTCCACGGCGGAGTCGATGTCCGCCTCCATCACGCCGATGGCAAGCTCGTCCTTGAGCGCCTCGATGGTGCGCATAAGCGTTGTGGTCTTGCCGGAGCCGGGCGAGGACATAAGGTTGAGGAGAAAGGTCTTCTTCCCCTTCAGCTCCTGCCGCACCCGATCCGCCTCCCGGTCGTTGTCGGCAAAGACGGACTCTTTGATCTCTATGATACGGACCGTATCCATATAAGCTCCCCTTTCAGGTTAGGTTACTTCTATTGTATGCCATTTGCCGAAAAAAGTAAAGGATTGTTTTTGCCCGATCCGAAAGCTTTTCCCGTCCCGGGACCTCAGAAGCCCCATCGATCTGCGGAAATACGCAGAGCATGCAGTGTACGAGCGCTGCGCGACTGGCCGCTGTGCGACGCGAAGCTAGTCCCCTTGGGAGTCATCGGCCACTACGGGGTGTACGCGTCGTAGCGGCGCATGACCACATGCGCCAGAACGTACCGGGTAAGATCGTTTGGAATCATGGCAGAAATCGGGAGCAAACGTCTGCAATATTTTGCGCATTTTACGCGGAATTTTCGGAAATGGAACGCGAAAATCTCCGAATTTTTCAGACAATTACACGCACAATTTCCGGAAAATTGTTGGAATTGGAACGCGAAATTCTCTGAAATTTTCAGACAATTACACGCACAATTTCCGGAAAATTGTTGGAAATGGAACGCGAAATTCTCTGAATTTTTCAGACAATTACACGCGCAATTTGCGGAAATTTGTAGGAATTGGAACGCGAAATTCTCCGAATTTTTCAGACAATTACACGCACAATTTCCGGAAAATTGTTGGAATTGGAACGCGAAATTCTCTGACAATTTGCAAATCATTTGTGTAAATTCGTCTGCAATTTCAACGCAATTTTTCAAAATGAATAGTCAAGTCCGAATTTGTGTGTAAATTGCTTTAGGCATAACATGCAGGAGGCTGCTTAAGCCTCTTGTCTTCCACACAGCACAGGTGGCTGGCGCTGT
>ONCN01000151.1 GCA_900316335.1 uncultured Eubacteriales bacterium
GCATTTTCGACAGCATGCAAAACCTCTGACATATCCAAAAACCGGAAACGCCCACAATGGCGCTTCGCGACGGGTCGATGTGGTCATCGACCCCTACGGACTCTGAGGATCGTGGCGCTTCGCGACTAGTCCCTTGGGAGTCAGCGGCCACTACGGGGCGCATACCACTACGGGGCGGGTGCCACTACCGGGGTCATTCCGGCGGGAGGTTTTCGAGGATGCCGCCGACGGAGATGATGCGCTGGATGTAATCGGCGGTGTAGTCCTCGGTGACGAAGATGCGGGGCATTTCAAACAGGCATTGGGGCAGGCAGGGCAGGAGGGTCTGCAGATCGCCCTCCTCGCGGACGGTGGCAAACACGCCGTTTTCGGTCAGAACCACGCGGCTGAGCTCGATCACGTGGCCGTAGGGGTAGGACACAAAGCCCGCCGCCGGGCCGAGCAGGTCGAACATCTTTTGCGTGTCCTCGGTCAGAAACGCGGCGTAGTCCTCGTCCGACTCGCCCGCGCGGGGCAAAATGCCCTGGCGGATGGGATCCGGGTCCAGACCCTGGACCTCATGGAAGTTATAGCCGTGGTTTGCCACGGTGACAAGGCCGGTCTGCTCTTGCAGCCAAGCGCCTCCAAAACCGGCAGGGCCAGCTCATAGTTGCTCTCGTACCCATCGTCGAGGGTGACGAGAATGGGCTTTTCCGGCAGGGGCGCGCCCTTGGTGGCAAAGTCCCGGAGCTGCCAGATATCCACGGGCGTGTAGCCAAGCGCCAGCAGCCCCGCAAGCTGGTCGCGGAAGGCGGTCTGGCTCACGGTCATATCGTTTTCGGGCACGCCGGTGGTGAGATGGTGATATTCCAAAATCGGCAGCGCCACGTCCCGGATCACGTAGTCCGGCGCAAAGAGCGCCGTGACGGGGCCGCCTTGCGGCAGATACCGGCCCAGCGCCCCGCCGAAAGGGTCCTCGCCCTGCAAGATCCGGGCCAAAACCAGGTCAGACACCGCCTTGCGGCAGTGGGCCGGGTCGTAGAAATACCGCGCCTCACGGCTCACCGCGCCCGAGGAGAAGTCCCAAAGCTCCGTCTGCTCCGCCAGCGCGTTTAACACCGCCAGCCGGTCCTCTTCGCTGTATTTTGCAAGCTCCGACTCGTGTACCGGGCCCACGACCGTGATCAGCGTCGTCCCGTGCCGGTCGCACAGGGCGCGGATCTCGCCCACCGCCCGGGCAAGCGCGTCGATTTCGGTCAGCGAAACCGGCTCAGCGTCCTGCGTAAAGGCGGCGTTTTCCTCCCGCGCAAGGTAGATCTCCAGCGGCGGGATGGGTCTTGCGTCGCGCCGGCCGCCGTAGATGCTGCCGGTTTCCGGCACGTACTGGCACCAGTAGGGCACAAGCACGCTGTGGGTAAACGCCCGTTTGAGCTTTAAAAGCCCGTCCTTCGGGCCGTGCAGCAGCGCCCTGCCGTAAAAGGCAAACGCAGACTCGTCCGAAACGCGGCGGTCCGGCCTGCCCTGCTGCGCCTTCGGCGCGGCGTCGGAAAAGCGCAGATCCAAAAGCAGATATTTGACCGCCCGGTCCTCCAAAATCCACCGCGCGGTGTCGCAAAGCGTCTCAGGCGCGGCCTCAAAGCCTAGGTCGTAAAAGCTTGCGTCCAGGGCGCCGCCGAGCGCTGCGGTATCATACGAGCCGCCGCTGCCCAGGATGAAGCTGTCATATTCCGGGTGCTTTGCCACGTAGCGCACCTTGGCCCCCTGCGGATCGACGGTCATATCATACGCCCACCAATCCATCAGCGGGTCCCCGAATACCCCGGCAGGATCCGTCAATACGGCAAACAGCCCCCAAAGCAGCACTAGCGCAAGGGCAAATAGGATCAGCAATCGGACCGATTTGGACATAACGACCTCCGTTGTAAAAAAGTGAAAACGCAGCAGCCATGCCGCCCCAAAACCTCCCCTGCCAAGGGGAGGTTTAAACGCGCTCCCAAAACCTCCCCTGCCAAGGGGAGGGGGACCGCCCGCAGGCGGTGGAGGGGTCGGGTCGGACGACAGAGCGCTGCCGTAAGCGCCCGTAGTGGCGCATGACCACATGCGCCAGCACGTATGCGCTTCGATATTCGCACGGTTTTCGATGGTCTGTACAACCTCCGACCGTTCTGATAATCGGAAGTGCCTGCAATAGCGCTTCGCGACTGGCCGCTGTGCGACGCGAAGCTAGTCCCTTGGGAGTCAGCGGCCACTACGCGGGGTGCGCAGCAAGCCCGGACAACAACTGCGCACCGCCGTTAGAGCGGCAAACTCGGCAGTCTACCCCTCCGCCCCAGTGTGCGCACTGGGGCACCTCCCCTTGGCAGGGGAGGTTGAGACGCGCTCCCAAAACCTCCCCTGCCAAGGGGAGGGAGACCGCCCGCAGGCGGTGGAGGGGTCGGGTCGGACGACAGAGCGCCACGGAAAGAGCAGCAAGCCCGGACAACAACCGCGCGTCGCCGTTAGAGCGGCAAACTCGGTAGTCTACCCCTCCGCCCCAGTGTGCGCACTGGGGCACCTCCCCTTGACAGGGGAGGTTTAAACGCGCTCCCAAAACCTCCCCTGCCAAGGGGCGGTTTCAAAGGTGCTTGCATTATTATACCTTGTTTTTGCGCGGTTGTAAACCGGGATACTTGGAAAAAAGGATTGCATTTGTGGATTTTGTCTGATATTATATAAGATGCGGAAGAATAAAAACCGAAAGAGAATGAACCTGTCACGCAGTTTTACTTTGCAGAAATCTCAAAAGATTTGGAGGAATCACACTATGGATAACAGACCCAAGGGCCGGCAAAAACATATAACCGGCGCGGGGAAGGACGTCTACAAGCGCGGCGACGGCCTGAACCTGGGCGGCCCCGTGGGGCGTCAGGACGGCTATGCCGGCCGCAAGACCGGCACGACCGGCACCGGCTTTACAAGAGCAAGGGCCGGCGGCATCAGCCTCGGTACCATCGTGCTTCTGATCGCAGCCTTTTTCGTGCTCAGAAGCTGCATGAGCGGCATGAGCTCCGCCGTGCAGAGCTCCGGCTCGGCCGACGCGGGCTACGGCGGCATGAACAGCCTGATGGAGCAGCTTCTCGGCGGGCAGGACCTGTCCGGCTATACCGAGGTCCCGCAGACCACCCAGAGCACGCAATCCAGCCAGTCCAGCCAGAGCGCGCAGAACGCGCACAGCCAGCAAAGCCAGCAAAGCGGCTATGATCTGAGCAGCCTGCTCGGCGGCTTCTCCGGCGGCAGCTCCGTCTCCTCGGGCTGGGACCGGGAGTCCAACTCCGGCCGGCTCAACACCTCGGTCAGCAGCGCGGCCAGGGCCAAGCGCACCTCCATCGTAGGCGGCGGGGCCGACCAGGTCACCCTGATGGTCTATATGTGCGGCACCGACCTGGAGTCGAAGAGCAGCATGGCCACCCTTGATCTGCAGGAGATGGCCGCCGCCACGATCTCCGACCAGGTCAACATCCTGGTCTACACCGGCGGCTGCCGCCAGTGGCGCAACAACATCGTCTCCAGCTCGGTCAACCAGATCTACAAGGTGGAGTCCGGCGGCCTGCGCTGCCTGGTCCAGGACGACGGCAGCGCCTCCATGGTCAAGCCCGCCACGCTGACCCGCTTCATCCAGTTCTGCACCGAAAACTATCCCGCAAACCGCTATGATCTGATCCTCTGGGACCACGGCGGCGGCTCTTTGTCCGGCTATGGCTACGATGAGAAAAACGCCTCCGCCGGCTCCATGACCCTGTCCGGCATCGACCAGGCGCTCAAGGCAGCGGGCACCAAGTTTGACTTCATCGGCTTTGACGCCTGCCTTATGGCAACGCTCGAGACCGGCCTGATGCTCGACAACTACGCCGACTATATGATCGCCTCTGAGGAGACCGAGCCCGGCGTTGGCTGGTATTACACCAACTGGGTCACCAACCTGTCGAAAAACCCCTCCATCTCCACGCTCGAGCTTGGCAAAAACATCGTCGACGACTTTGTCTCCGTCTGCAACCAGAAGTGCCCCGGCCAGAAGACCACCCTGTCTGTGATCGACCTGGCGGAGCTCAGCGCCACCGCGCCCAAGGCTTTGACAAGCTTTGCCTCGTCCACCTCTGAGATCTTGTCCTCGAGCGACTATAAGACCGTCTCCGACGCCCGCGCGGGGGCAAGAGAGTTTGCCACCTCCTCGCGCATCGACCAGATCGACCTCATCCACCTGTGCTACAACCTCGGCACCTCCGAGAGCGAGGCGCTGGCCAAGAGCCTGCTTGGCGCGGTCAAGTACAACAAGACCTCCTCTTCGATCACCAACGCCTACGGCGTGTCCATCTACTTCCCCTATCAGCGGGCCTCCAAGGTCTCCAGCGCCGTTGCCACCTATAAGGCCATCGGCATGGACAGCGAATACACCCGCTGCATCCAGCAGTTTGCCAGCATGGAGGTCGGCGGCCAGGCCGTCTCCGGCGGCGCAAGCGACCCCCTGAGCAGCCTGCTCGGGTCCTACTCCGGCGGCACCTCCTCCCAGGGCGACATCACAAGCCTGCTCGGCGCGCTGCTCGGCGGCAGATCCCTTGGCAACGTCGAGGGCCTGACCGAAGAAAACCGCGCCTTCCTCGACGAGGGGCTCGACGTGGACGCCGCGGCCCAGGCCATCAGCGCCAACCAGTTTGACCCCTCCGCCCTGGTCTGGACCCAGGACGGCCAGCATACCATCATGCGTCTGAGCGAGGATCAGTGGTCTTTGGTGCACGAGCTGCAGCTCAACGTCTTCTACGACGACGGCGAGGGCTACATCGACCTCGGCCTGGACAACGTCTTCGACTTCACCGAAGACGGCGCCCTGCTCGGCGACTATGACGGCACCTGGCTTGCCATCGACGGCCAGCCCGTGGCCTACTACTATGAGTCGTCCAACTACGAGGGCGAGCGCTTCACCATCACAGGCCGCGTCCCGGTCCTGCTCAACGGCGAGCGGGCCAATCTGATTTTGGTCTTCGACACCGAGCATCCCAACGGCTACATCGCCGGCGCCCGCTTTGACTACGTCAACGGCGAGACCGACACCGTGGCCAAGGGCGTGACCGCCCTGTCTGACGGCTCTGCCCAGGACGGCGCGGACGACACCGTCGTCCCCCTCACCGCCGGCGCGCAGGCCGACACCATCGAGTTTATCTGCGACTATTACAGCTACGACGGTACCTTCCAGAACAACTACCTGCTCGGCAAGCCCATGACCTACAAAGATGGCCTGGAGATCTCCAACGTCTACATCAACAAATCCCGCGCCCGCGCCACCTACCTCTTCACCGACCTCTTCAACCAGGAATACTGGACCCCCGTTATGAACGAGCAATGACCCAAACACCCCGGAAACCACACGTTTCCGGGGTGCGTTTCTCACTGTAGGGGCGATGGCTGTGGATCCCATTTCCGGCGGCAGAGCCACCGCAACTGGGGGATAAAATACAGCACAGTCCACCGGACTGTGCTGCATCGCTCGTCCGCGGTGAAACTCAAACTATGCAACACGCCGATGCAAATTCGTACCCGGTTTGGTTTTTACGGATTTGCATCGGCGTGTTGTGTTTTGAAGTTGGTACCGCGGACGGCCAATGGCCGCCCCTACGAGGGTGCATCTGGGCGGGTGCGGTGCAGGCCGGAATGATGGCCCGGGACAAAACCTCCCCTGCCAAGGG
>ONCN01000152.1 GCA_900316335.1 uncultured Eubacteriales bacterium
GGGCCTGCCCTGCGTGGACGACGAGACCTGCCCGGGCCTGAAGCAGTTTACCGACATGCCTGCTCGCGGCAACTGGGCCCACGATCCCATCGACTGGGCTGTGGTGAACGAGATCACCAACGGCATGACCGCCACCACCTTCGTGCCCAACGGCACCATCACCCGCGGCCAGGCGGTGACCTTCCTGTGGAGAGCCGCCGGTAAGCCCGCGCTTGAGAAGACCGAGACCGACTTCACCGACCTGGTGGAAGGCGCGTACTACTATGACGCCGTCCTGTGGGCCGTGGAGAAGGGCATCACCAAGGGCATGACTGCCACCACCTTCAATCCCAACGGCAGCTGCACCCGCGGCCAGATTGTGACCTTCCTGTACCGGTTCGCCGGCAGCCCGGAGGCAGAGACCGCCGACAGCCCCTTCACCGACCTGGCGGATGGCGCGTACTACAGCACGCCCGTTGCCTGGGCAGTGGCCAACGAGATTACCAACGGCCTGGACGCCACCACCTTCGGCCCGAATGCCACCTGCACCAGAGCCCAGGTTGTGACCTTCCTCTACCGCGAAGTGGTCAAGTAAGCATTTCCCACGCTGCCGTCACCGGCAAGCCCGGTGACGGCAGCCAGATCCGCCAAACTGAAGGATTCATTCAGAAAGGAAAGGAACGCATATGAAAAATTCCCTGCTTCGCAAGTCCCTTGCGGTGTTCCTGTCCCTGGTAATGGCAGTCTCCTGCCTGGGTGGTCTGACGCTGACGGCCTTTGCCACAGCGCCTACCTACGACAACGCAGAGGACATCGGCCACCCCACCTTTAAGAACACCGAGGGTCTTGTAGACCTGCTGGATGTCACCAAAAACGGTGCCCAGCTGTCTGACAAGGACATCATGATGAAGATCTACGAGGCTGATCTCGCCGCCGGCGGGGACTCCTTCTACGTAGACCGGATTCTCTCCCGTACAGGGGTCGCCTCCGGCTCTGCCGGCAACGGCGGCGCAGACGACGCCAACACCTTCCTCACCCGCGGCCGTGCCCTGTACATGAACACCTCCACCCCCTCCGTCATCGGCTTCGGCGGCAACCCCGCCTACCATCAGCCCCTGGGCGGCGGCAACCTGGTGGTCATCACCTTTGCCCAGAACGGCTCCAACCTGACCACCAGAGAGCAGACTGCCAACCGGGTGAACCAGCCCTCCAACTGGTACTCCACCTACACCGTGGGCAACACCGACGTGGTGGCCCAGGTCACCAAGTTCATCTCTGAGCAGAACGTGGCCGTCACCGCCCTGACCCTGGTGAACTCCGGTGCCAGCGACGTGACCCTGACGCTGAACGCCTTCTCCCCCTATACCACCTCTCCCTCCAAGGTGACGGTGAACGGCGCAGAGCTGGACGAGCTGGTGGGCACCCGCATGTCGCCCTCCAACCTGACCCAGCTGACTCCCCGCCTGCTGGGCAACGACTTCGCCCTGAACAGCGACGGCAGCGCCCTGACCCGTGAGATCACCGTGCCCGCCGGCGGCAGCGCCGAGGCCAAGGTCATCCTGTCCATGACCACCAAGGAGATCCCCGAGTCCACCGAGGACTACATCCGCTTTGCCGAGATGGACAACCTCACTGCCATCCGCACCCAGAAGAAGGAATACAACCTCTACTGGGCCCAGAACATCCCCTACATCAACGTGCCCACTCCCGCCGTGGAGAAGGCCATCCTCTACCGCTGGTGGTCCGAGCGCTTCAACTCTCTGGACGCCAACATCCCCGGCTACGACTATCAGTACCCCGTCACCATCGAGGGCGTGCTGGGCTACAACAACGCCATCATCCTCACCCAGCCTATGCACATGCAGGACACCAAGTGGCTGCGCTCTCCCTACCTGATCTACGGCGCGCTGCTGTCTGCGGGCAACTCCTCCCAGTCCTCTGCCTTCCTGGATAACCCCGGCAACCGGAACAACTGGAACAACCACTACGGCCAGTACATCGCCCAGTCCGGCACCGAGGCCTTCTATGTGGTCGGCGGCGGCGAGGACATGGCCCGCAACCTGGCCTACTACTTCGGCCATGACGCCACCGGCCAGCTGGACCACTACGGCAACCACATTGCCGGCGAAAAGCTGATCACCTACCGCAACAACTACATGACCGGCAACGACGCCGACACCATCTCCATGGCGGTTGCCAGCGGCTGGAAGGCCCACGGCGAAAACGCCTACGTCTGGGCCGCCGCAGACCGGGCCGCGCAGCTGTACACCCTGCTGGGCGACACCGAGAATGCCGCCAAGTACCAGACCCTGGCCGATGAGATCCGGGCTTCCGTGCTGAACGTCCTGTGGTGCGACGAGTGCCAGAAGTTTGAGACCTACGGCACCACCCAGGGCGACAGCCACAACTCCGCCAAGACCCACCTGGTGAAGATCACAGAGTCCAACAACTACAACTACTACGCCGTCGGTCTGGTGCCCACGGACGAGGCCTCCATCACCAAGTATGCGCCCGCCCTGCGCACCTTCAAGAACGGCCATGAATTCCCCATCTTCCCCATGTGCACCGCCAACCAGGTGGACAACCAGACCCACCCCGGCTCCAACAACTTCTCCAACATCAACTTCACCGTCCAGGCCCGCGCCTATGAGGCGGCCTACCGCACCTACGACACCGCCCACCAGTACGTCACCGGCAATATGCTGGGCCTGATGACTGAGTGGATGGCCTGGCTGATCTACCCCAACTCCGGCGACATCCGCTACCCCAACAACTCCGAGTTCTACAACATCGACGGCTCCCGGACCATCGACGCCTTCTACCGGTCCTGGATCTATCACAACATCCTGGGCAACTACAACTACATCTTCTTTGAGGACATGGCAGGCATCACCCCCCGTGCCGACGAGAAGATCGAGCTGTTCCCCATCGACATGGAGTGGGATCACTTCCTGGTGAACAACGCCCGCTACCATGGCCATGACATCACCGTGTCCTTCGACAAGATCGGTGACGAGACCCGTTACTACAACGACCTGCCCGAGGGCTACACCCTGTTCATCGACGGCGAAAAGGTCCTGACGCTGGACCGTCTGGCCCATGTGGTCTTTGACCCCGCCACCGGCGAGGTCACCATCGACGGCGAGGGCGAGGTGCTCTTCTCCAAGGGCGGCAACGCCATCCCCACCGCCATTGACACCGTCATCACCGACGAGCGCACCGTGCAGCTCATGAGCATGTCCGGCATGTACCAGGGCGAGGACGGCAAGATGCTTGAAAACGTCGCCGAGGGCGCGACCGTCACCGCCAGCTACACCCCCGCCAATGCCCGTGCGGCCTCCTGGGCGGAAAAGCACAGAGCCGACGGCACCGACAGCACCTCCAAGGCTGTCAACGAAGAAAAGCCCGATCCCCAGGCCGTGGTGGACGGCACGACCGTGGATATGCCCTTCTGGGGCAACGACCAGACCCCCAACGCCAAGGATACCCTGGTGTTGAAGCTGGACGAGGCCAAGAAGGTGGACATGGCTGCCATCTACTTCTACAACGACCGGCAGAACGGCGGCTACGCTGAGCCCTCCAAGTACCAGATTGAGTACTTTGACGGCGCCGACTGGCAGACCGTGACCAAGCAGGACCGCATCCCCGGTGCGCCTCAGGCCAACCAGAACGTCATCTACTTTGAGGCCGTCACCGCCGATCAGTTCCGCTTCACCTTCACCAATTCCGAGGGTCATTACACCGCCGTCACCGAGATCCAGCTCTTTGAAGAGGGCGGTGACCGGGAATCCGCCGGCGGCAACGAGGCCCCCACCGTCTCCCTGCGGGAGGAGACCTCCCTGGCGGGCAACCTCCGCACCGGCGTGAAGGCCACCGTGGAGGACGACGGCAAGCCTTACGACAAGGACACCTCCTTCCTCTGGGAGGTCATTGACAAGCCCGAGGGCGCCGAGGTCATTCTGGCCAACGCCGACACCACCGTGGCCACTGTCAACGGCACCGTGGAAGGCGCGTACACCCTGCGCTTCACCGTCTCTGACGGCGAGCTGGAGGCCACTGACACCATCACCGTCACCCTGGTCAAGCGGGAATCCGGCGGCCTGGGCGAGGACGTGGCCCCCCTGTCCACCGACACCGCACACATCTATTCCGACTACACCGCCTCCTGGGAGAACCTGTACGGCATTGCCAACCGGGACTTTGAGCCCACCAGCTCCAACATGGGCACCCGTCTGGGCTGGGGCAACTGGAGCCAGACCACCGGTTCTGAGCACTATGTGGGTTATCGCTGGGATTCCCCGGTGACAGTCGGCGGCTTTGACATCTACTGGTACGACGACGGCGGCGGCACCCGCGTGCCCTCCAACTTCAAGCTCCAGTATCTGGCCACTGCCGACGGCGAGTGGCAGGACGCCATCCTGGCCACCCAGCCCACCGACGCCATGAAGATCAACCAGTACAACCGGGTGCAGTTCTACCCCGTCACCTGTGTAGATCTGCGGCTCATCATGACCACTGCCTCCAACGCCTCCGGCATCTACCGCTGGAAGGTCTATGCCTCTGTGAACGTGGAGCGCCTGGCAGAGATTGAAATTGCCACCACCCCCGGCAAGATTCCCGCTCTGCCCGGCTCTGTAAACGGCTATGAGGCCGATGGCAACATCGTCAGCGTCCCCGTCACCTGGGACACCATCACCGAGGACATGGTCGCCACTGACGGCCAGTTCGTGGTCAACGGCATCAACTCCGCCACCGGTCTGATGACCAAGTGCACGGTCTACGTCCGGTCCGACCTGGAGTCTGCCACCATCACCAGCATTGACCCCACCGAAATCACCACCGATCCCGGCGAGGTGCCCAATCTGCCGCGGACCGTCCGCGTGGGCTTCAACGACGGCGCCTACGACTCTGTCAACTACACCGTCACCTGGCCCACCATCACTCCCAAGGATCTGCCGAAGCCCGGCCGCTACACCTTTGAGGGCGATGTCCCCGGCACCGACACCAAGGCCCTGCTGTACATCACCGTCCGGGGCGAGATTGATCCCAACGAGGAAGCCGCCGAGGCAGTCATGGCCCTGATTCTGGACATCCCCGATCCTGTCACCCTGGAGAGCGGCCCCGCCATTGAAGCTGCCCGCGAGGCCTATGACGCCCTGACCGATGAGGCCAAGGCCATGGTGGAGAACTATCTGGATCTGCTGAAGGCCGAGGCCGAGTACGCCAAGCTGGTGGCCGAGAAGGCCAAG
>ONCN01000159.1 GCA_900316335.1 uncultured Eubacteriales bacterium
GATTTCTTCCTTCTCCCCGGACCCCTCATCTATTTAAAACGACCAAAAGGGTCTTACCCCTTTTGGATTACCCGCGGCTCTGAATGTTTGGGTTTTCTCTTTTGTTTGGAGTTTTGCAAGGGTTGCCTGATGATTGTCAGATGGCAGATAGACTCAGAAAAAAACGTATAGGAGTTTCTGAAAAGTTCCTCCGTGTGTAGGGGCGAGCATTGCTCGTCCGCGGTAGGGGCCAACGATAACACAACGCCGATGCAAATCCGTACCCGGTTAGGTTTTACGAATTTGCATCGGCGCCTTCCATAATTGGAGGATTGTTCCGCGGACGGCCGATGGCCGCCCCTACACGGGTTTATAACGGGGGTGCGTATCCGTATGTAGGGGCGAGCATCGCTCGTCCTCGGTAGAGAACAAAATAAACAACACGCCGATGCAAATTCGAACTCGTTTGGGTATTGCGAATTTGCATCGGCGTGGTCTATGATTGGGAGATTGTACCGCGGACGAGCGATGCAGAACAGTCCGGTGGACTGTTCTGTATTTTACTCCCCGGTTGCGGCTGCTTACGCGGGGTCGTTGGGTACGATGGTGAGGATATTGGTAAAGCCGGTCACGTCCAGGATCTCCATAATCACCTGGTTGACGTGGATCAGCTTCATCTGGCCCTGCTGGTTCATATGCTTCTGCGCCAGCAACAGCACGCGCAGGCCGGCGGAGGAGAGGTAGTCCAGCCCGCCAAAATCCAGCGTCAGCGCGCGCAGGCCCGGAATCGTCTGTCTGAGCTCCGCTTCAAGCTGCGGCGCGGTCATGGTGTCAAGTCTGCCCTGGAGCAGGATGGTCGCTTCGGACCCGGTTTTTGTGGTTTGAATGGTCATATGCTACCGCCTTTCTTCTTGTGTTGTCTGCGGCGCTCCGCGGGGGCGCCTGGGTTGGTCGTCCATTGTCTGGCGGGCAACCAGATCGGCAAAGACCCCGTTTTGGGCCATCAGCTCGTCATAGGTGCCGCTCTCGATGATCCGCCCGCCGTCAAGCACCAGGATCCGTCGGCATTGGCGGACGGTGCTCAGCCGGTGCGCAATCACGATGCGGGTGCAGTCCATCCGGTCAAGCGCCTGTGCAATGGAGCGCTGGGTGTGGTTGTCCAGCGCGGAGGTGGCCTCGTCAAAGATCAAAATCTTCGGCTTCGGCGCAATGGCCCGCGCGATCAGGATGCGCTGCTTCTGCCCGCCGGACAGGCCGCCCTGCGCGGGGCCCACATGGGTGTGCATCCCCATGGCCTGCCAGGCGGCCTCGCGGTCAAGCTCGGGCGCGGAGAGGACGATGTTGGAGTAGATATCCCCCTCAAACAGGTCGGCGTCCTGCATCACCGTGCCGATGTGCCGGCGCACAGAGGCGTGGTCCAGGCCGCACAGATCCTTGCCGTCGTAGTAGACGGCACCCTGCTCGGGCGTTTCAAAGCCCAGAAGCAGGCGGATCAGGGTGGACTTGCCGCAGCCGGTTTTGCCCACGATGGCCACATAGTCGCCCGGCTGGATGCGCAGCGACAGATCCTCAAGGATATACGGGGTCTGCTTGCTGTAACGGAAGGACACGTGGTCCAGCTCAATGCGGCCCGAAAGCCCGGTCACAAGCTCCTGGTCCTTGTCGGTCTCGGGCACGGCCTGCAGCACAGGCTCGGCGTTTTCCAAAATCGGCCGGATCTTTGCCGCCGAAGCGGCGGTGTCGGCCAGGGTGGTAAAGGCGCCCATCAAAGCGCCGTAGGCGGCGGAAAAGGCGAACCACGCGGCGCTTGTCGTCCCGCTTTGCACGGCAAGCCCATAGAGCGCAATGTTGGACAAGAGACTGACGGCCAGCGTGAACACGCTGCTGACCTTGACCAGCGTGGGCGGGTCATAGATCAGCTCGGCCCCGTCGGCATACAGATCCAGCCACTTGGCAAACACCCGCGTTTCAGCGCCGGCGAGCTTGATCTTCTGCACGCCCGAGAGCAGCGCGTAGCGCAGGCCGGATTCCTTGGCCGCAAGCGCAAGCTGCCTGCGGTTGATGCGCGATTGCACATAGGTGGCCCCCGCGGTGATGGCGAAGGTCAGCACAATGGCCGTCAGCGACGGCAGCACCAGCGCCGGGGCGAAGCGGAGGATTTGCGGCAGGTACAGGAGCGCAAACAGCGCGCCCAGGGTTGCAGACATGACCACGCCCAGCAGCAGCGAGCAAATGGCGCTCACGCTCATGACCCGGCTTTTCAGCTCGCCGGGGCTGAAGTCGCGGAAGAAGCTGGCCGGCAGCGACAGCAGCCGCATCATCAAAGAGGCCTGCAGGCCAAGGCTTGTTTTGATCTCAAGCCCCTTGACGGCAAAGGTGTAGACCACGCGCAAAAGCTGCACGGCAAGCACCGTGCACAAAAGGCAGATCCCCGCCCCGGCCAGGGCTGTGGGCGACCCGCTTTGCAGCACAGGGCCGGTCAGCGCGCGGATGAGCTGTGGAATGAAAAGCCCCGAGAGCGTGACAAGCAGCCCCGAGCAAACGATCCAGAGCATATCCCGTCCGGTGGCGCAGCGCTTGATATACAGCAAAAGATCCTGGATCCCCAGGGGCTTTTGCGGCAGCGGGCGATAGAAACACACAGCCTCCGGCAGCAGCAGCCCGGCGGTCTTGGCGCTCAGTCTGACCCGCGCCTTGGTCTGCGGGTCGAGAAAATAGTAGCCGTCAAACCGGTCCTGCAGCAGCGCGACCGGCAGTCCGTTTTCGGCCAGATACCCCAGCATGGGGCCGTAGACCTCTTGATACCAGCCCTCGGTCAGCTCGACCGAGCGGCGCATCAGCCCATAGCGGCGCAGACAGTGGTCAAGCTGCTCGCGCGGCCCCACGACGGTCTCGGGCGGCTCAACGGGCTTGAGGTGGTAGGCCTTCAGGATCTCGTCGATGGCGTTTTTCGTGATGATCCGCTCGTCGAGGATCCGCTCGGCGCTCTTTTTGCCCACCACGACCCCGGCGACCTTGACAAAGGAGTTTTCCAGAAGCTGCCGGTCGGCGTTGCGCCGCTCTTCGATCTGGGTTTCAAACCATCCCATACGCTTCCACCCCCTTACGCGCCGGCCACAAGGGCCGCATAGCTGCCGCCGCGGGCCATCAGCTCGTCGTGGGTGCCGCGCTCGACCACCTTGCCGTGGTCAAGCACGATGATCTCGTCGCAGTCGCGGATCGTGGACAGGCGGTGGGCCACAATGATGCAGCAGATGCCCCGGTCCCGGATGGCGTTGACCACCTCATACTCGGTTTTGGCGTCGAGCGCCGAGGTCGCCTCGTCCAGGATCAGAATGGTGGGGTCCTGGGCCAGCACGCGGGCGATCTCCAGTCTCTGGCGCTGCCCGCCGGAGAGGTTTTTGCCGCCGCTTGTCAGCCTGTGCTGATATCCGCCGGGCATGCGCATGATCTCGTCGTGCAGCTTTGCGTCCCGCGCAGCCAGGATCATTTCAAAGTCCTGGATGGAGCTGTCCCACATTTTAATATTGTTGGCAATGGTGTCTTCAAACAGGGTGATCTGTTGGTCCACCACTGCGATCGAGCCCACCATCACCTCGCGCGGATAGGCGCTGCGCGGCTTGCCGTCAAACAAAATCTCGCCGTTCCAGGGCTGATACAGGCCGGAGACCAGCTTTGTGATCGTGGACTTGCCGCAGCCGGACGCGCCCACCAGGGCGATGCGCCGGCCGGGCCCTGCCACCATCGAAAAATTCGCAATCAAGGGCGGCTCCAGCCGGGAATAGCCGAAGCTGACGTTTTTAAGCTCCACCGCGCCGCGGATCTTTTCCATCGGCGCGCCGTCCTCCGCCTGCGAGGCGAGCCCGGGATCGTCGGGGTAGTCCATCACGTCCTCAACGCGCTCCATCTGGGTGCGCATCTCCTGCAGAGCCTGCCCGGCGTTGACAAGCTGCATCGCCGGGGACAAAAAGGCGCTCATAAACCCCTGAAACATCATCACGCCGCCCAGCGTGAACCGGCCCTGCATCGTAAGCCACACGCCCAGCACAAGCACCGCGTCGTTGGCAAGGGTGGTCAAAAGCACGGGGACGCCGCCCAAAAGCTGGTTGGTCTTCTCCGCGCGCACCGCCTGGCGGTTGACCGCGGCCTGGTGCGCAGCCCAGTTTTGGAAATAGCCCTGCTCAGAGCCGCTGGATTGGATGGTCTCGATCATCTCAATGCCGGTCACGGTGACGGCCTCAAGGTGGCCCTCCTCCCGAAGCTGCAGGCGGGCGATCTGGATCCGCCGCTCGGAGATCACGCGGGCCAGGACCATGTTGAGCAGCAAAACGCCCAGGCCGATTGCGCTGAGCGCCAGGCTGTGGCGCAGCATCAAAATCAGATACAGCACCATCACCGCCGTGTTGAGCACCAGCGGCGCCAGCGTGCCGACCAGCGTGCCGGCGATCGCCATGTTGAGATCCTGTCTTGCCTGGATATCCCCCACCAGGCGCTGGGAGAAAAACCCCATCGGCAGATGCAGCGCCTTCCAGAAATAGCTGGTGCTGCCCACCACGGCCAGCTTGCCGTTGATCTTATAGGAATAAACCGCGCGGATCCACGCCGCAACGAGCTGCACCCCGGCGAGCACCAGCAGCACGCTCAAAAACGGGATCAGCCAGTCCGGGTTGGCGCCGCTCAAAAGCCGGTCGACGAAGATCCGGGCCGTCACGGCGTTTGCGATGCCGAAGAGGTAGGCGATCACCATCGTCAGCGCCACAAAGACCACCGCGCCGCCGGTTCCGACCAGCCGCTTTTTGGCAAAGGAAAGCGTGCTCTTGCGCTGACCGCCGGGCACAAAGCCCGCCTCGGGCGCAAACTGGAGCACAACGCCGGAAAAGCCCGCCTCAAACGCCGCGGCGCTCAGCCGCACCTGGCCGTGCGCCGGGTCGTTGAGATAGGCCCGTCCGTCGCGGAAGCCGCAGAGCACAACAAAATGGTTTTCATTCCAGTGCACGATGCAAGGGAAGGTCCCGCTATTTCTCAGCGCGTCCGCGCTCATGCGGAAGGCCTTGACGCCAAGGCCGTAGGTTTTCGCCGCGCGGGCAATGTTTTTGGCCTTGGACCCGTCCCGGCTCACGCCGCAGTCTGCGCGCACCTGCTCAAGCGGGACCCACTTGCCATAGTAGGCCAGCACCATCGCAAGGCTTGCCGCGCCGCACTCAAGCGCCTCAAGCTGCATGATGACGGGCACCCTGGCAACGCCGCCGGTTTTCGGCTGTTTCATCGAACCGCCCACGCTGCCTCACCTGCCTTCGAGCAAAAACGAGATGGGCCTGACCTGATCGGTCACCACCACGCCGTCATAGACCCCGTCGGGCAGCGGCAGCTCGGCAAGATAGAGCGTGCGGCCAAGCTCGTCGGTCTCATCGCCCGTCAGCACGCTCTGGCAGCCTGCCGCGCGCACGGGCATGCCGGCCCGGGCCGTCTGGCCGCCGGGCAGCGAGATCTGCGCCACATGGTCCTCCACCAGGATTTTGGCCGGGGCGGTGGTTTCCAGCGTGCCCACGCACGCCCAGACCAAAAGCCCCGCCAGCAGCAGCAATACCGCCGCCAGAACCATCCACACCGCAGGGTTGGTCACACGGATGGCGTCAGACAACTGCTCCGCCGCCGTCACCTTTTGGGTCGCTCCGGACCGGCTATCGGACTTCTTATCAGCTTCCACCAGCATCACCCCTCGCTCTCACGCCGCCGGACACGGGCAAAGTTTTTTCGTTACCTCTTATTTTACCATAAGCCCCCGGCAAAAACAATACCAAACGGCCCCTGCGCCATGCACAAATTTCCCGGTCGGGGAAATGAAGAATGAAGACTGAAGACTGAAAAATGAAGAATACAAAGCAAAAATCCTGCCACGTTCGTGACAGGATTTTTGCTTTGGTGGACCTTAGGGGGATCGAACCCCTGACCTCCAGATTGCGAACCTGGCGCTCTCCCAGCTGAGCTAAAGGCCCATATCTCGTTTGCC
>ONCN01000161.1 GCA_900316335.1 uncultured Eubacteriales bacterium
TGAGGGGTCCGGGGAGAAGGAAGAAATCGAAATCTTCCTTCTCCCCGGCGCATCTTTGCTTACTTTCTGTGCGCACAGAAAGTAAGGCCCCCGGCAGGGTGTGCAGGTTGCAGGGCTAGGAGCATTACCATTGGGTGGCGGAAGGCCAATGCAACCTCCGACCAATCCAAAACCCGGGAATGCCTGCAATGGCGCTTCGCGACGGGCTGATGTGCGACGCGTAGCTAGTCCCTTGGGAGTCATCAGCCCCTACGGACTCTGAGGATCGTGGCGCTTCGCGACTGGCCGCTGAGCGACGCGTAGCCAGTCCCTTGGGAGTCATACTTCGTGACGCTTCGAGTTCGACCCCTACGGGGTGCTACGGGGTGCGTGTTTCGCTGTAGGGGCGGCCATCGGCCGTCCGCGGCAACAACCTCAAAACACAACACGCCGATGCAAATCCGTACCCGGGTGGGTTTGCGGATTTGCATCTGCGCGTTGTTATCGTTGGCCCCTGCTGCGGACGAGCGATGCTCGCCCCTACATATGGATACGCAACCGCGGGCGCCTCGGCGTTGCCCGAACCGGGTTTGCGTGTTGCCCGAACCGGGTTTGCGTGCCTTGACAAGGCGGGGGGGTTCGTGGTATTATATAAGATACGGATCCGGCGGAGGTGACGCGGGCCGTGGTTTTGACTATGATTCAAGGGGTGTTCTCTTTTGAAAAAGCATTTTTCCAGCCGCACCCGGCTGGTGCTGGTTCTGGCGCTGCTCGCGGCGATGCTCATTACCATCGTCGGCGTGGTCCGCTCGGGCACGGGGGCAGGGGAGTCTGTGGTGCAGACCATTCTCACCCCCTTCCGCTCCGGCGCGCAGGGCCTGGTTCGCCAGGTGGAACGCTTTTATGACTATGTATTCAAATATGAGACGCTGGTTGCCGAAAACAAGACCCTCCAGGCCCGGATCGTCGAGATGGAGGAGGACGTGCGCAGCGCCGACTCCCTCCAGCGCGAAAACGAGCGGCTGCACCGCCTGCTCGATCTGGTGGAGGAGCACGAGGACTACAAGCTCTCGTCTGCCTACATCGTCTCGTGGGACGCCAGCAACTGGAAAAGCGCCTTTACCATCGGCAAGGGCACCAATTCCGGCATCGGCCCGGGGCTGGTTGCCATCACCGAATACGGCCAGGTGGTGGGCCTTGTCACCGACGCCGGCCCCAACTGGGCCACGGTGACCACCGTGCTGGACTCCTCGCTGGAGATCTCGGCCTCGGTCGCCTCCACGGGCTACAACGGCATTGTCGAGGGCGCGCTTGCCACCGGCTCGCAGGGCCTGCTTCGCATGGACTATCTGCCCACAGACTCCGTGCTGCGTAACAACGACCAGGTGCTCACCACGGGCTCCACGGTCTATCCGCGCGGCCTCATCATCGGCTACATCACCGACGCCGACTTTGACCAGACCGGCGTTGCCAAATACGCCCTGCTTCGTCCGGCGGCGGATCTGGACGACCTGGAGCAGGTCTTTATCATCGTAGAGTATGAAAATCAGTAGCCCGGCGATAGCTACGGGCAGAGGGGAGGGAACGGCTGTGTTCAAGCATCTGCATCTGACCAAGCTTCAGTGGCAGGGCGTCCTGCGCTGGGGCTTATACAGCCTTGCCCTGCTCGTGACGCTGGTGCTTGAGACGGTGCTCTTCGGCAAGCTGCGCGTGCTGGGCGCCAAGCTCACCATCGTCCCGCTGCTGCTGTGCTGCGCGGCCATCCGCGAGGGTCCGGAAAAGGGCGGCCTGTTTGCCCTGATCGGCTCCGTCCTCTGGTGCTTTTCGGGCACCGACATGGGCAACCTCTCCGTGGCTGCGGTCACGGTGATGGCGGTGCTCTCAGCGGTGCTGTGCAAGGCCGTGCTGACCGACAGTCTGGTCTCCAGCGCCCTGTGCTGCCTGGTGACGCTGCTGGTCAACGGCGGGGTGATCTTCGCCTTCAAGCTGCTGCTCACGCCCATTTCCCCGCGCGGGATCTGGCTGGTTTTGGGCTCGGCGGTGCTCTCAACGCTGCTTTGCCCTGCGTTCTACTATCTTTGCAAGGCCATCAGCCGCACAGGAGGCAGCCATGGAGTATAGATCCAATTTCCGCCTGGGCGTGTTTTTGTCGGTGTTCGGCATTTTGCTGTGCCTGTATGCCTTCCGGATGTTCCAGCTCCAGGTGTCAAACCCCCGCACCGCCGACAACACCACCGGCACCTACACCTACGACACCCGTGTCACCGCGGCCAGAGGCGAGCTGCTCGACCGCAATGGCATCGTGCTGATCCACAACCGGGCGAGCTACAACATCATCATCACAAACTTTGCCCTGTTCAACTCGGAAAACCCCAACGAGTCGCTGCGGCAGCTTGTCAACCTCTGCCGGGAGCTTTCGATCGACTACAACGACCATTTCCCGCTCACCGAGCAGAAGCCCTATGAATACACCACCGCGGAGTACTCCGACACCTGGAACGGCTATTTCCGCCGCTTTTTGCGCGAAAACGACTGGGACTCCGACGTCTCGGCGGCCCAGCTTATGAAGCTCATGCGCAAGCGCTTCCGCATCCCCAACGACTGGACCGATCAGGAGGTCCGCGGCGTGCTGGGCCTGCGCTACGAGCTGGATCTGCGCAACTATACCGCGCTGCCCACCTACACCCTGCTCTCAGACGTGGACGCCATCCGCCTGGCTGAGATCATGGAGCTCAACACCCCCGGCATGCGCGTGGAGTCCTCCACCGTGCGCGAGCTCAACACCACCTACGCCGCCCACATCCTGGGCCGCACCGGCGATATCTTTGCCGACGACTGGCCCGAGTATAAGGACAAGGGCTACTCCATGGACGCCAAGGTCGGCATCGACGGCATGGAAAAGGCCTTTGAAGAGGAGCTGCACGGCACCGACGGCATCCTGCGCACCACCGTGGACAAGGAGGGCAACGTCATCGCCCAGTACTACGCCAAAGAGCCCAAGGCCGGCTGCAACGTGGAGACCACCATCGACATCAACCTGCAGATGGTGGCGGAAGAGGCCCTGGAGGATATGATCCTCTCCCTGCGCGAAAACGGCGTGAACAAAGAGGGCGAGGGCAAGGACGCCGAGGGCGGCGCCGTGGTGGTCCAGGACGTCAAGACCGGCGCGATTCTGGCCTGCGCCAGCTACCCCACCTTCAACCTTGCCACCTTCAACCAGGACTATGCAGAGCTGAGCAAGGACAAGCTTTCCCCGATGTTCAACCGCGCCCTGCTGCAGATCTATCCCCCCGGCTCAATCTACAAGATGGCCACCGCCATTGCGGCCATCGACTCGGGCACCATCGGCCCGTATTACAAGGTCCGGGACCAGGGCATCTACACCTACTACGACGAGTACCAGCCCGCCTGCTACCTCTACACGGCAAGCCAGATGACCCACGGCACGATCGACTGCGTCGAGGCGCTTGCGGTTTCGTGCAACTACTACTTCTACGAGGTCGGCCGTCTGACCGGCTGGCGCCAGATGGACGCCGTGGCAAAGGCCCTGGGCCTTGGCGAAAAGACCGGCGTGGAGGTCCCCGAGGCCACCGGCTGGCGCGCCAACCCCGACACGAAGAAAGAGGTCTACAGCGACCCCGCCTTCCAGACCTGGGTCGGCGGCGACGTGCTGTCCATGGCCATCGGCCAGTCGGAAAACCGCTTCACCCCGCTGCAGATGGTGGTCTACACCTCCGCGCTTGCCAACCGCGGCGTGCGCTACAAGGCCACCTTCTTAAACCGCGTCATCACCGCGGACTACCAAAGCCTGGTCTACGAGATGGAGCCCGAGATCGAAAACACCCTTGAGATTTCCGACGAGGCCTACCGCGTCTATACCCAGGGCATGCGCATGGCCGCCCAGGACCGCAGCGGCACGGCCTATAAGGTCTTCGGCGATTACAGCATCCCTGTCTCCGCCAAAACCGGCACCGCCCAGCACGGCGCAGGCGGCTCTGACCACGCCTCCTTCGTCTGCTACGCACCCTCCGACGATCCGCAGATCGCCGTTGCCATCTACGTCGAAAAAGGCGCCCAGGGCGGCAACCTCGGCACCATCGCCCGCACCATCTTCGACACCTACTTCGCCACCGAATACGAAAACGACGTCGTCGCCGCCGAAAACGCCATGAACTGACGCCCTACAACGAAATACGCCCCCGTAGGGGTCGAACTCGAAGCGTCACGAAATATGACTCCCAAGGGACTAGCTACGCGTCGCACATCGACCCGTCGCGAAGCGCCACGATCCTCAGAGCTCGTAGGGGCTGATGACCACATCAGCCCGTCGCGAAGCGCCATTCCGGGCGGTTTCGGGTTTTGGAACGCTCGGAGGTTATGCAAGCGCATACGTGCTGGCGCATGTGGTCATGCGCCACTACGGAACGCACCTATCCCGTAGGGGTCGATGACCACATCGACCCGTCGCGAAGGGCCATCGCAGGTGCTCCTGGGTTTTTGGATTGGTCGGAGGTTGCACAGGCCTTCCGCCACCCAATGGTAATTCTCCTAACCCTGCAACCTGCGCACCCTGCCGGGGGCCTTACTTTCTGTGCGCACAGAAAGTAA
>ONCN01000170.1 GCA_900316335.1 uncultured Eubacteriales bacterium
GACTTTGACAAGGCTGCGGCCATCTTGCGTGCCAAATATCCCAACATCAAGCTCATGAACGTCACCGCCGGCAAGGACGGCAGCATCAGCTACTATAAAGACCTGCGTGTTTTCCGGCCCGGCTGCCCGCTGGGCGGCACTGTGGAGACCACCGGCGCCGGCGATACCTTCTGCGCCTGTGCGCTCAACTATGTGCTTGACCACGGCCTGGAGGATCTGAGCGAGGAAGACCTTGGGCAGATGCTCCGCTTTGCCAACACGGCGGCCTACCTCGTCACCACCCGCAAGGGCGCATTGCGCTCCATGCCGAATTTGGACGAGATCGAACAAACGCTGGCCAGATATTGACAAAATCCCCGCCTTTCTCACCTGCCGCAGGCGAGAAAGGCGGGTTTTTACCGCCCGGACAAAAAAACACTTGCGTTCACGGGAAAAACGGGTATAATATACGTTGCGCCTGCGTGCGCGTATTTTCTGAAAATCAGTGAGGGAAGAATATGGCTCCCAACCGCAAGCAAACTGCACAAACCGAAAGAATTAAAGCCTGCTTCCAGCCCGGCAAGCGCGTGCATCTCGTGGGCATCGGCGGCGTATCCATGCGCCCCCTGGCCCTGGTGCTCCGCGACCGCGGCATGGAGATCACAGGCTCGGATATGAACGCCTCGGTCTCCACCGAAGAGCTGATCCAAAAGGGCATCACCGTCCACATCGGCCACCGGGCCGAGAATATCCGCGGGGCCGACTGTATCATCCGCACCGCCGCTGCCCACAACGACAATCCTGAGATCGCTGCGGCCAGAGCAGCCGGCATCCCGGTTTTTGAGCGGGCCCAGGCCTGGGGCGTTTTGATGCAGGAATACAAAAACGCCATCTGCGTGGCCGGCACCCACGGCAAGACCACGACCACCTCTATGGTCACGCATATCTTCATGCAGGCCCATCGGGACCCCACCGTGATGATCGGCGGCTTTTTGCCCCTGCTCGGTGCAGGCCACAGGGTAGGCAGCGGCGACACCATCATCGCCGAGAGCTGCGAATACTGCAACTCGTTCCTCAATTTCTGCCCCACCGTGGCGGTCATCAACAACGTTGAGGCGGACCACCTTGACTTCTTCAAGGATCTGGACGACATCAAGGCCTCCTTCCGCCGCTTTGCTGAGCTCGTGCCCGAAACCGGCATCATCATCGCAAACGGCGACGATGCAAACACCATGGACGCCCTCTCCGGCCTCCCGGTTCTGACCTTTGGCCTGAACAAGCAAAACGACGTGCATCCTGCCAACGTCTCCACCGACTGGCGCAGCTTTGACGTGATCTGCAAGGGCGAGACCTATGCCCACGTGGAGCTGTCGGTCTACGGGATGTTCAACCTGGTCAACGCCCTGGGCGCCTGCGCGGTCGCCTGGCATATGGGTGTGGACGGCCGCGACGCCGCAGACGGTCTTGCCGACTTCCACGGCGCGGGCCGTCGGCTTGAGTTCAAGGGCAAGTGCCAGGGCGCGGACGTCTATGACGACTATGCCCACCATCCCGGCGAGCTGCACGCCCTCTTGTCCGCTGTGCGGACCATGGGCTATCAGCGCGTGGTCGTGGCCTTCCAGCCCCACACCTACACCCGGACCAAGGCGCTGTTCTCCGAGTTTGTGCGGGAGCTCAAAACCGTGGACCACCTGGTCCTGGCCGAGATCTACGCTGCCCGCGAGCGGAACACCGTCGGCATTTCCTCCCACGATCTGCAGGCCCAGATCCCCGGCTCAGTGTGCTTTGACACGCTGCCTGAGGTTTCGGCGTATCTGCGCTCCATCGCAAAGCCCGGCGATATTTTGCTCACCGTCGGCGCAGGCGATATCTACAAGGCCGGCGAAGCAATTGTTGAATAATTGCACCTTCTTGGTTGCAGCATAAAAGCGACCCGGGAGCAAGCGTCAAGCTTGCTCCCGGGTCGCTTTTATGCGGGCTCGCGGCGGATTTTGCCGTCGGAGGTGCGGCGCAGCTTCGGCTTTTTCGCAAAGCGCGCGCCGTTGCGATCCGCCCAGCGTTCGGTGTACAGGGCGGAGTAGGGGATCTTGTGCCTTGCGCGCCAGCGGGTGGCCGGCGGCAGAGCCCACAAAAACGAGGGGATGCCGATGACAAACAGATACAGCGGCCCCAAAATCAGGGACTGGACGGTGTGGCCGTATTCATGGGCCAGCAGCTTCTGGTTGCCGGGCTGCCAGCCGGGGTGGAGAAAAAGAAACCCGCCCACGGACATACTGCCGCTTTTGATCGGCCACACGGTGACCACCGCGCCCTGGTAGCGAAAGTGAGGGCAGCGCCAGAAGATCAGAAAGATCACAGCGCCCGCCAGGGTCTGCGCAAACCCCCAGGTCCACTGCCACATCACATATAAAACCTGCTTGGCGCTCACAGCAGATGGGCGCGCAGCTCCTCACCCGACATGGGACTGAGCGCAGCAGGGGGAACGTCGAGTATGGTCATGCACCCGCTCATGCCATTGCGGTTGAGCCGATGTACGGCTCTGGCGCAGGCAGCGAGCACCGAGCCTGTGAACTCCGGGTTGGAGTCCAGCGTCAGGCTGTACTCGATGGTGTGCTTGTGCTCCCCATTCAGACCCGTCACGCCCGAGCGCAGCACGGTACCGCCATGGGGCATCCCAGCGTGATCCCGGTCCAATTCCTCCTGGGTGATAAAGGTGACGGTGGTGTCATATTCGTCAAAGTAATAGGGCATGGTTTTGATCTCTTCTTCGATCCTGGCCTTGTCTGCACCGGGCTTTGCCACCACGTAGCACTCGCGCAGATGCTTGTCTCTTGCGCTCAGCACAGGCTGCTCGCCCCTGCGAACACGATCCACCGCAGCCTGGATGGGCACGGTGTATTGCCGCGCATCCTGCACGCCCTCAAGCCGCCGGATGGCGTCGGAATGGCCCTGGCTCACGCCGCGGCCCCAGAAGGTCTCGTGCATGCCCTGCGGCAAAACGGCGGAGGCATACGTCCGCGCGAGACTGAACATGCCGGGGTCCCACCCACAGGAGATCAGACTGATCTTCCCGGCGGCCTTGGAGGCCTTGTCGCAAGCCTGGAAGTGGTTGGGAATACGGGCGTGGGTGTCATAACTGTCCACCACGTTAAACACGTTTGCAAAGGCAGGCGTCTGCTGGGGCAGATCGGTCGCGCTGCCGCCGCAAAGGATCATCACGTCGATCTGATCGCGCATCGACAAGGCCTTGTCTGCGCTGAGTACAGGCACGCCGGGCGTATGGATGGCAAGGCTGCCGGGATCGCGCCGGGTGAATACGGCGACCAGCTCCAGATCCTCGTTCTGGTGGATCGCAGCCTCAACGCCGCGGCCTAAGTTGCCGTAGCCCATAATGCCAATTCTGGTTTTCATCACGGTTTCCTCCTATTCTAACGGTAAAATATCCTCCACTCGGTACAGCCCCGGTGCCTTTGTCACCAGATACTGGGCTGCCTGGAGGGCGCCCTCTGCAAACAGGGCCCGGTCATGGGCCTCATGGCGGAGGGTGAGCGTCTGTGTGTCGGTGCAGATGTGGATCTCGTGCACGCCCACCACGTTGCCCATGCGCAGGCTGTGGATGCCGATGTCGCGCACGTCGCGCTTGCCGTTTTCATGCCGGCCGATCACCAGGCGGCTGCCCGGCCGCACGGCCTGGATGCCCTTGGCCAAGGTCAGCGCAGTGCCGCTGGGCACGTCCAGCTTGCGGTTGTGGTGGATCTCCACGATCTCAATATCAGCGGTGGGGAAGGCCTTCGCGGCCTTCTGCGCCAGCAGATTGAGCACCACAATGCCCATAGACATGTTGCTTGCCAGCAGCACCGGGATTGTCCCAGCTGCCTCTGAGATGGCGGCAAGCTCCTCCTCGGTCTGGCCGGTGGTGGCAATGAGCAGGGGGGTGTGATGCGCCGCGGCCCACGCGGCGAGGGCTTTGGTTGCACTGTGATGCGAAAAGTCGATCACACAGTCGGCTCTTCCGGTGTAATCCTCCAGCTTGCGATACATGCTCTCGTCCTCCGCCCGGGGGTCTACCAGAATAAGATCTGTGTCCGGCGCGGTGTCGTGGATCAGCTTTTGCAGGGCATGGCCCATGCGCCCCATGGCGCCGTGAATGATGTATTTCATATGCTATCTCTCCGTAAATGCCGCCGCCCCGGCAGCGCCGGGGCCATATGCTATCTCTCCGTAAATGCCGCCGCCCCGGCAGCGCCGGGGCAGGGGTGATGTGTCTGGTTACAGAATGCCGAGCGCCTTGAGCTGTGCCATCAGTCTGGCGCGGTGCGGCTCTTCCATCGGCGTGAGCGGCAGACGAAGCACGTCCTCAATCTTACCCATTTCGGCAAGCGCCGCCTTGGCAGGGATGGGACTGGTCTGGCTGAACAGCGCCCGGATCAAAGGCAGCATGGCAAGCTGCATCTCGGCCGCGCCGGCCACATTGCCCGCAAAGAAGCGGTCGCAGATCGCCTCACGCCCTTGCCGCCCATAGACAGCAGGGGGACGATGGTGTCGTCGTTGCCGGAGTAAACATCCAGCCTGTCACCGACCACCCGGAAGGTCTCCATAATCTTGATCCAGTTGCTTCCAGCCTCTTTGACCGCACAAATATTGGGGTGATCGGCCAGAATGCCATAGGTCTCCGGCTCAATGGCGGTGCCGGTGCGGGAGGGGACGTTATACAGGATCACCGGCGCTGTCGCCGCGTCGGCGATGGCGGTGAAGCTGGCGATCAGGCCAGACTGCGTGGGCCGGTTGTAGTAAGGGGTCACGCACAAGACCGCATCTGCACCGATGGTGCAGGCAAACTGGGTCATCATGATGGCGTGCGCCGTGTCGTTGGAGCCGGTGCCGGCGATAACGGGAACTCTCCCCTTGGAGCGCTTGATCGCGAAATCCAGCACCTTGCAGTGCTCATTGTCGGTGAGCGTGGGGGCCTCGCCTGTGGTGGCGCAGACCACCAGAGCCTTGACGCCCTCCTGGATCTGCCAGTCGATGAGCCTGCCCAGACTGTCATAGTCCACACCGGAAGAATTCATAGGAGTCACAAGCGCCGTGGCGGTGCCGGTGAAGATGTGCCGTTTTTCCATAATCGCGCTCCTTCATCAAATAACGAAAGATGATTGTGCCCTGTGGGGCCCTTCTATCCAGCGTCATTGTATCACGTTTTTTCCTCAAGTGCAAGAGCTTTGTTTTTACTTTGTCAGCCGTATGGTCAAAACAATCTCGCGCTCGCTCTCCCGGCGATCCAAAGAGGCGGCCCGCCCGGCCTGCCGCACCAGCTTGAGCTGCCGCTCGAGCGCGGTGAGAAACCCGGAGAGCGCCTCTTTACTCTCTACGGCAGGGCTTTGCGCCTTTTTTTGCAGCAGCGAGTCGATGTAGTCCTCTGTTTTGGCAACGGTCAGATCCCGCTGGATGATCTGCTCCAGTGCCAAAAGCCGCTCATCCTCGGTCTCCAGGCGCAAGAGGGCCCTTGCGTGGCGCTCAGAAAGGTGCGCTTCCCGCAGCCGCTCAAGCACGGCGGGGGAGTG
>ONCN01000105.1 GCA_900316335.1 uncultured Eubacteriales bacterium
GATGCTGCCAAGCTGCAGTGCTTCATTGGGGTGAAAACCCACACTGCTATGGCACTGCTCTCTGAGGTCGGTGATTTCAATCGTTTTGAAAGCGCAGAGCGTTTTGCTGCCTATCTCGGGCTGGTTCCAAGGGATCATTCCAGCGCAGAGAACGGAAAGCATCTTGGCATCACCAAGGCCGGCAATGCCCATTTGCGAAGACTGCTGGTCGAATCGGCACACTGCTATACCCGAGGCAAAATCGGTTACAAATCCAAAGCACTCGCAGCGCGTCAGAAGGGCAATTCTCCACAGGTAATCACCTACGCAGATAAAGCAAATGAACGACTCCGCAGAAAATTCTACCGGCTATCCTCGCATACCAAGCACAATATTGCAGTCACCGCTGTCGCAAGAGAGCTTGCGTGCTTCGTCTGGGGTATGATGACCGACCACCTCAGCTGATGGAAACTGTGGAAAACCATATAGCTTTCTCCATATCCAACCTTCCCGGCGGTTTCCCACAGTTCCCACAGCTACTGCTGCTGCTTCTGCACCTGCGCTCTTCCTGAGAGAACAAGGGTGTTTGGAAGGAGCCAAAGCTGTTCTTTTCAAGGTTTCAGCGATCTACGATAATACTGTGACGGCACTTTTGTGATCCACGCGTTTAGACAGTAGCGCTGGCGGAGGACCATTGACCTGGGGTATCCAATCCCCGTATAACAGAGTTGGCCAATGCCGCGGATTCTGTAATTGCTTTGGCTCTTTCCATATGCCCTTGGGCATTTCTCACAATTATGACAGGTAAATCTTGGCGCTTTTTCCGCCTTGACAAACCGTCATTTCATAACAGTATTATAACAGTATTACTGCGCCGCGGCAAGCGCGAGGAACTGCTCGACGCGGTCCTTGAAGATCTCCAGGCTCTGACGCCAGAAGTTCACGTCGCCAAGGTCGATGTCGGCCATTTTTGCCACGTCCTCCACCGAGCAGACCGTGGTAGCCTTGAGCAGCGCCCGGTACTTGGGCAAAAACGCCTCGCCCTCTTTGCGGTACTGGGCGTACAGGCCGGCTGCAAACAGGCCGCCGAAGGCGTAGGGGAAGTTGTAGAAGCTCAGGCCCGAGGAATAATAGTGACTCTTGCAGACCCACATATAGGGGTTGAAGGTCTCTTCGTCCAGGCCGTCGCCGTAGCCCTTGCGCTGGGCCTGGCGCATCATCTCGCACAGCTCGTCGGGGAAGGCAAAGCCGGTCTTGGCCTTTTCAAAGACCGCGGTTTCAAACCAATAGCGGGACATAATGTCGCACATGATCTGCGTGGTGTCCTGAAGCTGGCTCTCAAGCAGGCCCAGCTTCACCGCGGGATCGGTGGCCTCATCGAGCGCGGCGTTCATCACCACGGTCTCGTTGAAGGTGGAGGCCGTCTCCGCCACGGGCATGGAGTAGTCCAGGTTGAGGGGCTTGTGCTCCTCGATCATCATGCCGTGGTAGGCGTGGCCCAGCTCATGGGCCAGGGTGACGATGTCGCCGAACGCGCCGTCATAGTTGGTCAGCACGCGGCTTTGGCGGATCGAGGCGATGTTGGCGCAGAAGGCGCCGCCCACCTTGCCGGCGTGGGGATAGAAGTCGATCCACGCCTCATCGAAGGCCCGCTCCATCATGTCGGCCATATCCGGCGCGAAGGGGCGGAAATGGCTGATCAGATACGCCTTGGCGTCCTCGACGGTGTAGGTCGCGGTGTTTTTGCCCATGGGCGCGAACAGATCCCACCATTTCAGGCCGCCTTCATAGCCCAAAAGCTTTGCCTTGGCGCGCAGATACTTCCAGAACACCGGCAGATATTCCTCAATGGCAGTGATCATCGCCTCGAGCGTGGAGCGCTGCATCCGGCTCTGGCGCAGGGTCATATCCAGCGGCGAGCCGCCCTTGCGCAGCTCGCACTCGGTGGTGACCTGCTGCTTGAGGGAGTTGAGCGCAAAGCAGACGCCGTCTTTGATCTTGTCATAGCAGGCGACCTCTGCGTCGTAGGCGTCCTTGCGCACGGCGGGGTCGGGGTCATAGGCCAGATTGCGCACAGCCGAGAGCGGCAGCTTCTGCCCCCGGTAGTCGGCGGTGACGGTGGAGGTGAGGTAGGACTGCAAATTCTCCCACGCGCTGCCGCCGGAGAGGTTCATCTTGGCCAGGGCCTCCTCCACCTTTTCATCCAGGATGTATCTGGCGTCGTCCTTGGTGGTGCGCAGAAGATAGGCATAGTCCTGCAAGAACGGATCATCGGCAATCAGCGCTTCCAGATTATCGGTCTTGCCCACGTAGCTGCGCAGGGCAGCCTCGGCGGCGGAGGTGTCAGACAGCAGCTTTTGCAGCCGTGCCTGTGCGTCGAGCGCCTGGGTGTCGGAGGTGTTCACCGTGGTGCGCAGCGAGGCATACTCAAACAGCGGCGCAGCCAGGCGGGCGATCTGCTCCTCGATCTCCAGGCCGCGGTGGATCACGGCGCCGCGGTCGCCCTGCGAAAGCGCAGCGGCAAATTCGTTGAGCTGCGCCACGGCCAGCTCCAGCGCGGACAGATCCGCGGCATACCGGGGGTCGTCCATCCCGGAATAGAGGGGGGAAAGGTCCCATTCTTTGTTCATATTGTTTCTCCTTTGATCATAAGATTTAAATGACGGTTCACCGGCGCAGTCTTGCGACCACCGCCTGGGCGGCAAGGCCCGTAAACAGGCCGGTGAGCATACCGCTCAGGGCAAGCACCGGCAGATAGGCCAGAAGCCCCGGCGTGGCAGATACGGCCATGGCCGCAAGAAGCTGGCCCACGTTGTGGCTCAGCCCGCCCAGGACGCTGGCCGCCCAGAGCTGGTTTTGCCGCACAAGCCCCTTGACGGCGCACATAACGCCCAGGCTCAAAAGCCCGCCTGCGGCGGAGTAGATCAAAGCGCCCATCTGGCCTGTAAGCAGCGCCGAGAGCAGCACCTTGACGCACAGCACAGCCAAGGCCTCCCTCCTGCCGTAGTAGAACAGGACGCAGACCACGATGATGTTGCCCAGCCCCAGCTTGACCCCCGGCACGGGGACAAGCGGCGGGATCTGGGCCTCCACCAGAAACAGTATCATCGACACGCCCGTCAAAAGGGCCAGTTGCAGCAGCTTTTTCAGATCCATGGGCCTATTATAGCGGATCATGGCAGAAAATTCTACCCTGAAATGAAAAAAATATCCCAAAAAGCCTTGACAACCGGAGATTTGTAGGGTATAATTCATCCGCAAAACAAAGAAGGCTGGTTGCACCGCCTCACCTCCCGCTTCGGCTCAGAGGTTAACATTGGTCAGCGAGGGGTCTCTTCGCGGCTTTTTGTGCGGGTGCAGTCGGCATCCGCTTTTGTTGTTTTTATTGGAGGTGTTTTTCATCGCTAAGTTTACCCATCAGCTCAACGAAGATATCCAGGACAAGGAACTCCGTGTCATCGGTTCTGATGGCGCCCAGTTGGGCATCATGTCCAGCCAGGCTGCGCTGGAGCTGGCAGCCGAGCAGGATCTCGATCTGGTCAAGATCTCTCCCAACGCCGTGCCCCCGGTCTGCAAGATCATGGACTATGGCAAATTCCGCTTCGATCAGATGAAGAAAGAAAAGGAATCCCGCAAAAACCAGCGCGTGGTGGAGATCAAGGAGATCCGTATGTCCCCCGGTATTGACACCAACGATCTGAACACCAAGATGAAAAACGCCATCAAGTTCCTCAAAGAGGGCAACCGCGTGAAGGTCAGCGTGCGCTTCCGCGGCCGCGAGATGGCGCACACCAATATCGGTGAGCAGCTTCTGGTGCAGTTCGCTGAGGGCTGTGCGGAAGTAGCCAACATGGAAAAGAACCCCAAGCTGGAGGGCCGGTTCATGTTTATGTTCCTCTCCCCCAAGGCTGAAAACAAAAAGTAACGCACTTTTGTAAAACGATAAAGGAGAATCAACTATGCCGAAACTGAAGACCCATAGCGGTGCGAAGAAGAGATTCAACCTCACCAAGACCGGCAAGGTCAAGAGAGCACACGCGTTCAAGAGCCATATCCTCACCAAGAAGGACACCAAGCGCGGCCGCCGGCTGAGAAGCACGACCTACGCCGATGTCACCAACCAGGAAGCCATCAAAAAGATGATTCCTTACAAGTAAGCAGATAGGAGGATATACAAATGGCACGAGTAAAAGGCGCGATGATGACGCGCAAGAGAAGAAATAAGGTCCTGAAGCTTGCCAAGTCCTACTGGGGCAGCAAGTCCACCCACTTCAAGATGGCCAAGCAGGCTGTCAAGAAGTCCGGCGTTTACGCTTACACCAGCCGCAAGCTGAAGAAGAGAGATTTCCGCCGTCTGTGGATCACTCGTATCTCCGCCGCCGTGGCTCCCTACGGCATCAACTACAGCCGCTTCATGAACGGTCTGAAGAAGGCCGGCATCGAGATGAACCGCAAGGCTCTGTCCGAGCTTGCCATCGCCGATCCCGCTGCGTTCAAGGCTCTGGTTGACACCGCCAAGAAGGCCCTGTAAGCAAATTCGATTACTCCAGGCTCCCGCCCTTGTGGGCGGGAGCCTTTTTTGTCCGCCTGCCCGGGCCGACATCTGCTTGCGGGATAAATTCACCTCTGAATTTGAGTATCCGGATTTAGGGTATTTACCGGAAACGTTTTAGGTTCTTTATACAACTTGCCAGAAAAGTGATTTCTCGGTTTGTGAAAACATCACAACTATCACAATGCACAAAGGCATTATAACATTTTTGTGGAAAATGTAGATTTTCTGTAAATTCACTAAAATTTATTGAAAATTTTGATAAATTACCGTAAAATGTTTGCAGAACAGTGACCGGCTACTCCGGTTTTTTTCATTTCAGCCGGTCTCTGGGCAGTTCGCCGCGTTTGCGGAACACTACCATATTAGGACAAAAGGAGGAAGTTTTCATGACAAGCATGAAGCGCACAATCAGCGTCCTGCTGGCCCTGCTGCTGGTGCTGAGCCTGCTTCCCGCTTCCGTTTTCGCTGCCCCCGCAGCAGCCAAAACCGGCGTGAAGAGCATCGACTTCACCACAGAGGACGACGCCGACAAGTATGAGATTGTCGGCCAGAACCAGAGTGAAGTGGAAGAGGGCGTCGGCCTTGCCCTGTTCTGCACCCAGGGCGGTCCCGAGCCCGCCAAGCGGGACATTGCCGAGGCGGACATTGACGCCGTCAAGGTTCCCGTCTCCGGCGACTGGACCGCGACCCTGGAGGTCGAGTTCAACAAGAACAGCGCCCAGAACGGCTACTACCAGTTCTTCGGCTTCTTCGCCTCTGAGGGCGGCGACAACCAGAATCTGGTCGGCATCCGCGGCGGCGACGGCGCCATGCAGGACTTTATCCGCAAGGATGGCGCCATCACCGAGGAAACCAAGTCCAGCGACCCCGGCTTTGACACCGACGACAAGACCTACTTCCTGCGCATCGAGAAGGTCGGCACCACCTACACCTGCTATCGCAGCGACGACGGCGAGGACTTCACCCAGATGTTTGACTATGCCGACTGCGAGATCGAGGCCGACGAGATCATCATCGACGCCTACACCGGCATGACCGCCAACTACAAGTTCACCCTGAAGGGTCTGGAATTTGAAGGCGCCGAAGAAGACGAGGCCGCCTGGACCCTCGCCTCCGAGATCGAGGCCGGCAAGACCTACGTCATCGTGGCCGACGGCAAGTATGCCTTGAACAACGTCGCCACCGACGTCGGCGGCAACTACAGTGACCAGGGCCAGTCCTTGGGCGCCACTGAGGTCACCATCGAGGGCGACAAGATCACCAGCGAGGTTCCCGACAGCATCAAGTGGAACATCGAAGTCGCCGAGGGCGCACCCGACGCCCGTGACGGCGCCGATTGCTTCTACCTCTTTGATCAGGCCGGCAGCCAGCTCCTGCGTCGTTCCGGCCGCACCGGTACCGCACCTCTGAGCGTTGGCACCATGAACGCCAATAGCCCCCAGTACGCCATGATCTCCTTCTTTGAGCGTACCGACGGCAGCTACGCAATGTACACCAACTCCCACCAGTCCACCGACTACAACTTCACCCTCAGCGGCCGCGAGGCCGGCTTCGACGCCCCCGGCGTGGCCCAAGCCAACTGGGACGGCGAGACCTACGGCAGCTCCATCCGGCTGTATACGCTGGTGGGCGGCTCCGAGGTGAAGCTGGACAAGAAGCCCCTGCGCACCGCGATCCGTGAGGCCAACAACGTGGCCCGCAGATACTACACCGAGGAATCCCTGGCTGTGCTCGACGAGGCTCTGGCCGCTGCCAAGCTCGCTCTGGACACCGCCACCACCCAGGCTGAGCTGGACGACGCGACCAAGACCCTGAACGACGCCATTGCCGGTCTGGTGCGCTCCCCCAACCTGCCCAAGTACAAAGTCACCTTCGACTTTAACTATCCCGGCGCGCCTGAGGCCGTTGTGGTCGAGGTCGAAGAGGGCATGACCGTCGAGGCCATCGAGGCCCCCGCCCGCGTGGGCTACCGCTTCAACTACTGGGGCACTGAGTCCAGCTCCGGCGGCTGGTGGGGCGGCACCACGATCAGCCGCTACAACTTCTCCACGCCCATCACCGCCGACATCACCCTGAAGGGCAGTTGGAGCAAGGACTGGAACCAGATGTACTCCCTGGCTGAGGAATACGAAGACTACTTCGCCTTCGGCAACTTCGGCACGCAGAGCCCCAACGGCGACCAGGTCACCCGCGAGTACAACACCTACTCCGGCAACTCCGGCAAGATGACCTACAACTTCGGCGCCAACGAGTCCAGAAACGCCTACAACCAGGCTGTGGCTGCCATCAACGCCGACGACTCTCTGTCTGCAGAAGAGAAGGCGCAAAAGATCAAGGAAGCCGACGGCGTCGTCCTGCTGGGCAGCAACAACCCGCTGGCCAACGATCTCAACCGCATCCAGCAGTGGAACGAGCAGCATCCCGAGGGACCCAAGAAGTACTACCGTCAGCACGTGCTGTTCTGGCACGGCTCCGAGCAGAACCCCGCCTTCTACCACGAGGGCTTCGACACCAGCAAGCCGCTGGTCACCCCCGAGGTTATGAACCTTCGTATCGACAGCTACGTTGAGGCCATGTTCAAGCGCTACCAGCCTTGGGATGACATCATCCTGTCCTGGGACGTGGTCAACGAAGCGCTCGACGACTACAACGGCATGGTCCGCAACGGCTGGAATGGCTCGAGCTGGGGCGAGACCAACCTGGACGACGCCTCCAACCAGTCCAGCGCCTGGGGCACCATCTACCGTCACAAGGAGCTCGACGACAAGCCGCAGGAGCGTCTGCAGGCCGAAGCCGAGTGGATCCGCGTAGCCTTCGCCTCCGCCAGAAAGTGGCAGAAGGAGCTGGGCGTCCACTGGAAGCTGTACTACAACGACTACATGAACTCCAGCATGCTCTACGAGCCCAAGATGACCAACACCCTCAACGTCCTCAAGCCCATCTATGAGGCCGGCAACATCGACGGCTACGGCATGCAGGCCCGTCTGGCCTATGCCTACCCCACCATTGATCTGCTCCGCTATCAGATCGAAGAAGGCCTGAAGGTCGCCGACGAGGTCAGCTTCTCCGAGGCCGACGTGCGTACCGACTTTGAGGTCAACCCGAAGTTCGATCCCAGCAAGCCCACCGTCCGTGTCACCCAGGGTGTGGAAGAATGGGACGAAGGCGGCTCCGGCTCCTACAGCCGCCGCAGCCAGCAGAACGGCAACACCTACGACGTTTCCAACGGTCCTGTGCGTCGTAAGAACAACTTCAGCGCCAGCGATCCCGAAGCCCAGCGCCTGCAGGCCGACTACTGGGCAGACCTGGTTGACATCATGCTCGAAAAGGCCGACGAAGGCAAGGTCGGCGCCATCGCCATCGACGGCACCAGCGACAGCAACACCTTCAACAGCGGCACCGGCTGCCAGATCTGGGACAGCAGCAGCAACGAAAAGCCTGCGTTCTTCGCCCTGATCGGTGCGGCCAACCGCCACACCATGGCAAACCTCGTTGCCTCCGCCCCCGCCGACAGCGAAGAGGCCCTCTACACTGCCGAGAGCTGGAAGGTCTACGCCGAGGCCAAGAAGGTCGCCGAGGAGCTGCAGGACGTGCGCATCTACACCGGCGACGGTGTTGAGGCCGTCAAGAAGGCGATCGCCGATCTCCAGGCCGCCATTGACGGACTGGTCCTCTCCGGCGAACAGCCCGTGCTTGACAAGACTGCGCTTGAGAAAGCCATCAAGGACGCCGAGGCCGTGAAGAAGGACGACTACACCGAAGAGTCTGTGAAGGCTCTGGAAGACGCCCTTGCCGCTGCGAAGAAGGCTCTGACCGACGCTAAGACCCAGAAGCAGCTTGACGACGCCGCCAAGGCCCTGAACGACGCCATCGCCGCCCTTGAGAAGAAGCCTGCTCTCGACAAGACCGAGCTTGAGAAGGCCATCAAGGACGCCGAGGCCGTCAAGAAGGACGACTACACCGAAGAGTCGGTGAAGGCTCTGGACGAAGCTCTGGCCGCCGCCAAGAAGGTTCTGACCGACGCCAAGACGCAAGACGAGCTTGACGCCGCTGCCAAGGCTCTGAACGACGCCATCAAGGCCCTTGAGAAGAAGCCCGAGGATCCCGGCCTGAAGAAGGACGAGCTTGAAAAGGCCATCGAAGAGGCCGAGAAGCTCGACGCCGACAAGTACACCGAAGAGTCCGCCAAGGCTCTGGCTGAAGCCATCGAGGCTGCCAAGAAGGCGCTCGAGGAAGCC
>ONCN01000130.1 GCA_900316335.1 uncultured Eubacteriales bacterium
TTCCACCTCTATGGACGCGAGAATGGCTTTGACGCTCCCGGCGAAAGCCGCAATCCGGACGATCCCTTCGCCTTCATGAGCAACGCAAACTGCTCTCACATCCAGTTCTACACCCTGGCCTCTGACGAGGGCGGCGACGAGGAGACTCCCATCGAGCATCCCGAGCTGCCCATCTGGGAAAACCAGTATGACTACACCTTCGCAGAGCGTGCTGCCGACCTGATCGCCCGTATGTCTGTTGCGCAGAAGGGCTCTCAGCTCGTCTCCACCGCCTCCGCGATTCCCGCTGCCAGCCTGGGCGGCGGCGCTCTGAACGTGCCTGCCACCAAGGGCATCGACTCCTACGAGTGGTGGTCTGAGGCGCTGCACGGCTATTCCCGCGGCTCCACCAACGGCGCGGTGATTTATCCCCAGAACCTGACCATCGCCTCCACCTGGAACCCCGAGCTGTATTACCGTCAGGCCACCCAGATCTCCGACGAGATCCGTGAGAAGGCCCCCAAGAACGGACAGACCGGCAACGCCAAGAGCCTGAACTTCTATTCTCCCACCGTCAACATGCACCGTGACCCCCGCTGGGGCCGCAACGAGGAGTCCTTCTCTGAGGACGTCTACCTCACCGGCAAGATGGCCTCTGAGTTCGTCCTTGGCATGGAAGGCAAGGACCGCGACGGCAATCTGCTCGATCCCGACGGCTACCTCAAGACCATGACCACCGTCAAGCACTATGTGGCCAACAACTCCGAGGTCAACCGTCTGAGCGGCGGCGCCGAGTCCGATCTGCGCGCGCTGCGTGAGTACTACGCTGCGCCTTACGCCGCGGTGATCCGCAAGGCTGCCGTGCACTCCGTCATGACCGCCTACTCCACCTTCAACGGCGAGCCCAGCTCCTACAGCTCCTATCTGATGGACACCCTGCTGCGTCAGACCTATGGCTTCAAGGGCCATATCACCTCTGACTGCGACTCCGTTGCCACGCAGAACCGTCTGGCCTACACCAACCCCTACACCGGCCAGACCATGACCGACCTCGAAGCACTGGCCGGCTCTCTTGCGCACGGCGAGGATCTGGAGTGCAACGGCGGCTACAGCGGCTTCGGCACCTATGCCACCAAGCTCGCCCGTATGATCGACGCTGCCCCCCAAACCGACAAGGGCATCTTCACCGAGAACGCTGCCGACGTCGGCCTGCTGCACATGTTCACCGACCGTATCGCCACCGGCGAGTTCGATGAGAACCTGGCTTACACCGCGGCTGCGGCTGCCCGTCCCGGCGGCCAGACTCAGGAGCGTCTGGACATCATCGACGAGGTCAACCGCGAGGGCGTCGTTCTGCTGAAGAACAACGGCCTGCTGCCTCTGGCCATCCCTGCTGAGGGTGAATACAAGGTCGCAATCGTTGGCGGCTGGGCAACGCAGACCTACACCGGTCTGTATTCTGCCGGCGTCAGCGGCAACAGCAACGTCAACATCCTCAAGGGCATCGAAGACGCCATCAAGGCGAAAAATCCCAACGCCACCTTCACCGAAATCACCACCAGCGGACACAACTCCAGAAACGCCTACACCTCCGGCAGTCTTACCGACGAGCAGAAGGCTGCCATCACGGCTGCTGACGTGGTCGTGGTCGTGACCGGTACCGACAGCAACTACTCCAAGGAAGACGGCGACCGCGCCACCATCGCGCTGCCCTATGGTCAGGCTGATATGATCTCCGACTGTGCCAAGCTCAACGCAAAGACCATCGCCATCATGGAGACCTGCGGCGCCATGCAGGTCAAGACCTTTGAGGGCGACGTCGCTGCCCTGCTGTGGTCGAGCTTCGGCGGCCTGCGCAAGGGCGTCGGCTTTGCAGACGTCATTGTCGGCAATGTCAACCCCTCCGGCCGTCTGACCGACACCTGGTATCAGGACGTCACCAACGCCCAGGGCGCCGAGTCCGATATCCCCAGCGTTCTGGATTACAACATGTACGCCACCAACGGCTCCAACGGCCGTACCTACATGTACTATCAGGGTGAGAAGGCTCCCAGCTATCCGTTCGGCTATGGCTTGAGCTACACCACCTTCGAGTATTCCAACCTCAAGATCGACAAGACCTCCTACGACGCCAACGACACCGTCAAGGTCACCTTCGACGTCAAGAACACCGGCTCCGTGGCCGGCAAGGAAGTCACCCAGCTCTACATTGCGCAGCCCGACGCGCCCAAGGAGCTCAACCGTCCCATCCGCCGTCTGGAAGGCTTCGAGAAGATCGAGCTCCAGCCCGGCGAGACCAAGACCGTCTCCATGGAAGTCAAGGTTCCCGACCTGGCCTTCTTCGACGAGACCGACAAGCGCTTCGAAGTCGACACCGGCAAGTACCAGGTTCAGGTTGGTAAGGACTCCGCCCATGCCGACCTCAAGGCCGACTTCACCGTCACCGGCACCATGGACGTCTATCCCGTCCTGCTGACCGTCAAGGCCAACCAGGAGGGCGACACCGCCAAGGGCATCGAAGAGCGCGTGATCTTCGACAAGGGCTCGATTGTCAACCCGCAGCTCACCGTCGCCATGAACGACGAGTCCCTGCGCGGCTACGTCATTGCCAACCAGCAGAGCCCCATCGACAAGGTCAAGTCCAGCCCCCTGCCCGAGGGCATGACCTTCACCTACAGCTCCAACCGTCCCTCCGTCGCCAAGGTTGAAAACGGCACCATCAAGGCTGTCGGCGCCGGCGTTGCCACCATCACCGTCACCGGCAAGCTGGACGACATCGTTCTGACCACCGACTTCGTGGTCTACGTTGAAGCCTCCGCCAAGCTCGACGGCATCACCCTCGACGGCAAGGCAATGGAAGACTTCGACAGCGAGAAGTTTGCCTATGAGCTTGACGCCAACGACTTCGAGAAGGCTCCCGTGGTCGGCTACGTCTCCTCCAACCCCGATCTGGAGATCACCGTTGAGCAGTTCCCCGGCATCCCCGGTGTGGCTGTCATCACCGCTGTGGATCCCGGCTCCGGCACCACCTGCGTCTATCGTCTCGGCCTCGGCTATCCTCCCGTTTCCACCGACTTCAAGGAAGGCTGGGAGGCTGCGCAGGCCAAGCGCTGGACCGTTGAAAACGGCAACGAGAACGCCACCTTCGGCGAGAATGGTCTGACCATTGTCGGCGAGGCCGGCATGGCTGCCAACCTCTATTCCGAGCCCGCCTTCGGCGAATGGGCTGCCCAGACCAACGTCACCCTGGCTGCCGCGCCCGGTGCCAACGGCCAGCAGGTTGGTCTCATCGTCCGTGACAATGCAGACAACTATGTCCTGCTCGTCTACGAGCGTGTGACCACCACCTCCTGGGGCAGAGAGAGAACCAACTACTACGTCACCGCTTACTCCTGCGTCGGCGGAGAGCGTGCACAGGTCGCCAGAACCGGCAACCTCGGCGCACAGACCAACGTTTCTCTGCGTGTGATCAAGTCCGGCGAGGGCTACACCTTTGCCTACTCCCTTGACGGCAAGGATTGGCCTGAGCTGAGCGGCGAAGCCAAGGTCACCCTGGCCGCGCCCAAGCTGGGTCCCTTCTGCGGCGGCGCTGCGGGCCTGACTGCCACCTTCGACGGCATCAACGTCTGCACGGTCAAAGAGCTCTACCCGAGACTTGCCTCTGTCACCCTCAACGGTGCGCCTTTGGGCGAGTTCGATCCCGAGACCTTCGTTTACAACTTTGAGGTCAAGCCCGAGGACAAAGCTCCCGTGCTGGCCGCAACGCCGGAAGAGGGCTTTGAGATCGAGGTCAAGAACATCGACACCACCACCGGCATTGCCACCATCGTGGTCTATAACGACATCGCCTCTGCCGAGTACACCTTCTGCTTCAACTATGCGCCCGTCTCCGACTACTTCGCTGACGCCAATATCGGCGAGCAGTGGACCATTGAGCGCGAGGACGCCGAGGCCTACTCCATCGAAAAGGGCAAGGGCATTGTGATGCCGACCCAGCAGGGCGACATCCACTCCACCGGCGGCGCATGGAAGAACGCCTTCGTCGCGCCCGCCATGGGCAACTGGCAGATGGTCGCCAAGATCGTCTATCCGCACGTGCCCACCGCCAACTATCAGCAGGCCATGTTCCTGGTGTGGCAGGATGAGAACAACTACCTCCGCATGAACTGCCAGACCTCCAACCTGAACATGGAGCCCGGCATTGAGATCAACGGCTCCTTCAACGGCAACCTCGGCTCCGGCCAGGCCCTGCCCGCCGAGGACGGCACCGTTACCCTCTACTTCATGATCGACAAGGCCGGCAACGACTACACCGTCGGCTACAGCCAGGACGGCAGAACCTTCACCAAACTCAGAACTGCCTCTGCAGACTTCAAGGATCCCAAGATCGGCCTCTTTGCAACGCAGAACAGCAGCTCCGAGCCCATGGATATGTACTTCGAGTATGTCTGCGCCACGTGGTTCAACGGCGTTGAGCAGCTCACCTATCCGCAGATGCTGGATTGGGCTGCCGGCGAAGCCGCGAGCTACATCGCAGCCGACATCCCCGACACCGTGGAAGAGGATATCACCCTCTCCGAGGCGCCGCACGGCTACACCGTGGCGCTCGCCTCCTCTAAGCCCGACGTCATCTCCGCCGAAGGCAAATACACCAAGCCCGAGTATGACACCAAGGTCACCCTGACCGTCACCGTCACCGAGGGCGACGCCATTGGCACCGCCGAGAAGGTCGTCACCGTGCCCGGCGAGAAGGGTCCCAGACCGCTCGACAAGGCCGCGCTCGAGGCCGCCATCAAGGATGCCGAGGCCATCGAGACCGACGCGTACACCGAAGAGTCCGTGAAGGCTTTGAACGAGGCCCTGGCCGCCGCCAAGAAGGCTCTGGACGAGGCCGAGACCCAGGAAGAGATCGACGCCGCCAAGAAGGCTCTGGACGACGCCGTTGCTGCCCTGGAGAAGAAGCCTGACGAGCCCATCCCCGGCGGTGACGATTGGGTCATCACCGACAAGATTGAGCTTGGCAAGCCCTACGTCATCGTGGCCGATGGCAAGTATGCGCTGACCAACCGCCAGGAAGGCCCCGCCCTGCGTACCTATGCCGGCAACGCCACTACCTCTCTGGCCTCTGCCGCTGTGACCGTGGAAGGCGACAAGATCACCTCCGAGGTCAAGGACGACATGCAGTGGGTCTTCGCTGAGTCCACCGCTGAGCCCGCCTACGACAAGCAGACCCAGTACTTCCTCCAGGATCTGGCAGGCAATTACCTGCGTCGCGGCAGCGGCTCCTCCGGCCAGGGCGCACAGCTCCTGGTTGAGCCCAACCTGTACAGCACCATCCGCTACAACGCCTGGAGCTTCTACCCCTATGCAGACGAAAATGCCTTCGCCATGTACGCCAACAGCGAGCGGGCCTACGGCACCGACTATCCGTTCTACGTTTACGGCGGCGAGACCACCTTCGACTCCCCGGGTCATGCCCAGCGCGACGAGAACGATCCCTTCGCCTTCATCAACGAGAGCGACTGCTCCCACATCACCCTCTACACCAAGGGCAGCGCATCCGGTATGGAGGACATTGACTTCACCACCGAGGCCGACTCCTACAAGTATGAGATCGTCGGCCAGAGCGATAGCGAGGTCCGCGAGGGCGAAGGCCTGTACATGATCTCCACCATGAAGGCCATCGAGTACGCCGGTACCCACTATCAGGACGGCTACGAGATGCTCCAGGGTGAAGACGCCAACACGCCTGTGGATATCGTTGTGACCCCCGTCAACGGTGACTGGACCGCAACGCTGAACTTCAAGTTCGATCAGAACGGCTCTCCTGGCTACTACGAGTTCTTCGGCTTCTATGCCATGGAGGGTACGGATTGGCAGAACCTGGTCGGCATCCGCGGCGCGGACGGCGACATGCAGGATATGCTCCGCAAGGATGGCGCCATCACTGCTGCCGCGCACAGCTATGACGGTTCTAACCTGAAGGCCTCCGACATCCACTGGCTCCGCATCAAGAAGACCGGCGACACCTACATTTGCTCCGGCTCCACCGACGGCGAGAACTTTGTCGAGTTCTTCACGCTCGAGGGTACCGGCATCAACGCTGACCACATCATGATCGACGCCTACTCCAGCATGTCGGAGGGCTACACCTACATGCTCCAGAGCTTGAAGTACGGTGAAACGACGCCCGAGGAGCCCGTTCTGGACAAGACCGCGCTCGAGGCTGCCATCGAAGACGCCGAGGCCGTGAAGAAGGACGACTACACCGAAGAGTCTGTGAAGGCTCTGGAAGACGCCCTTGCCGCTGCCAAGAAGGCTCTGGACGAAGCCAAG
>ONCN01000164.1 GCA_900316335.1 uncultured Eubacteriales bacterium
ACTCAAACAGCCCAAGATCGATGGCGTCGGCCATGACGTCGTAGCCGTCGTAGGGGTGCAGGCCGTCGGAGTGGGTGTAGCGCTCCTGGAGGTTTTTGGGGTTGTTGGGGTCGGCCACGGCGGACTCAAAGTCGATGATGGCGTCCACGCCGGACTCCTCTGAGCGGAACCAGTCGTTGATCATGGTCCGCACCTGCTCGGAGGCGGCGCTGTAATAATCCCGGCTTGTGCCGAAGGGCAGAATGGGCGCGGCGTAGACCTTGATCCCGTTCTGGTGGGCCAGGGCGATCATCTTCTCATACTCGGCCTTCATCTGGGCAAATTTGCTGGTGTTGCTGAGCTTTTGCAGATCGTTCACGCCGAAGAGGATGATCACGTATTTTACGCCCTCGTGCTCCAAAAGATCCCTTGCAAAGCGGTCCTTGCCGGCGTCGGTGGGATATGCGCCGAACATGGCGTTCGCGCCGATGCCCTCGTTGAGCACAGACACGTCCCTGGTCTTTTCGTTGGCCTGCAGGCGCTTGGCGAAGTAGTCGGTCCAGCGGGTGTAGCTGTCGGGCTTTTTGCCCAGATAGTCTGCGTCGGTGCCGTAGCCGTCGGTGATCGAGTCGCCGAAGCAGACGACCGCGCGGCTGCCGCGCGGGCTGTCGAGCATCACGTCGCACAGGAAGTACCAGCTCAAAATCTTCTTGGTCTGCGCGTCGTTGAAGGTCTCGGTCGAGACCTGGTTGCCGGAGATCTGATAGGTCGTTGCGCGCGCGCCGCGGTGGCCGGTGATGGTCCTGGCGCTGGTGGGCGCCGAGCCAAAGTACATGGTCACAGCCACGTTATCCAGCGCGTTCACCGGGAAGTACACGCGGTCGGTCACGATGGTCTGGCCCTTGGGGATCACAAATTCCTCCTCGCCCTGCACGGTGACCACGGTGTCGGTTGCAGGGTCGATGGTCGACTGGTCGGCCTTGACCTGCTTTGCCAGGTGCAGACTGTGCACGACCACGTCCCGGTCGCCGTACTGGTTGGAGAGCTTGAGCTTCATGCTATCGCCTGTGGTGGTGACGCGGATGATCTGCCGCACGGTGGTGCCGTTGAGCGTGTTCGGCACGCGGTCGGTGCTGGCGGTGAAGTTTTCCTCGGCCATAGACCAGGTGGAGACCCAGTTGGGCAGCAGCTCCAGGGTTTCAATCGTCTGCGCAAGCGCTTGGGCAGCAGCGTCGAGCGCAGCCTGGGTTCTGGCTTCTGCAAGCGCGGCTTTGGCGTTCAAAATTGAAGCGTCCAGGGCAGCCAGACTGTCCTCGGTATAAAGCGTGCGGTCCAAGGCCTCCGCCTCGGCGATCGCGGCCTCCAGTGCGGTGCGGTCGAGCTTGACAAGGCCGTCCAGCGCGGCAAGCAGCGCCGCGGCAGCCTCGTCCATCTCCTTCTGCGTCCGGGCGGTGCGGGCGGCCTTGGCGGCCTCCAGGGCCGTCTCAAGGGCATCGGTGCTCTCTTCGGTGTAGTCCTTCTGTTCAATCGCCTCGGCCTTTTCGATCGCGGCGTCCAGCGCCGTCAGATCCAGCTTGCGCAGCGCAGCCAGCGCCTGGGTAAGCGCCTCGGCGGCCTCGTCCAGCGCAGCCTGGGTTTCGGCTGTCTCAAGCGCGGCCTTGGCGTCCTCGAGCGCCTTGTCCAGCGCCTGTACGGTTTCGGCGTCGCAGCCGGTGCGGTCGGCCTGCTCGGCCTGCTCAACCGCCTGCTCCAGCGCAGTCTTGTCAAGCTTGGGCGGCAGCTTTGCATTGCGGCTGATCATGGTTGCAACCTCCGCGCGCGTGGCACGGCCCTGCGGATCGAGGTACGAGGCCTTCCCTTCCGCCTTGCCGGCAATGATGCCCTGCTCAATGGCCCAGGCCAGCGCGTCAGTGGCCCAGGTGCTCACCTTTGCAGCATCCGGGAACGGCGCGAAGACCGCCTCTTTGTCCTTGGGCGAGGCCTTGTCATAGCGGGCCAGGAACACGGCGATCTGCTCGCGCGTGACGTTGCCGTTGGGGTCAAATTCGGTGTGGCTGATGCCGGCGACCACGCCGGTTTTGCTGGCCCACAGAACCGCGTCGTGATACCACGCGCCCGCGGCCACGTCTGCAAAGGGCATCTCCCCTTCCGCGGCGGGCAGGCCCTCCATGCGGTAGAGGATCTGCACGATCATGGCGCGGTTGGTGGTCTCGTTGGGGCTGAAGATCTTCTGCGTGGTGCTCGTGCCGCTCATATAGCCCTGCCCGATCATAAAGTCGATGCCCGCGTGGGCCCAGTGGCCCTCGGGCGGCACGTCCAGAAACTCCCGGCTGGGGCAGTCGTCCTCCGCCATGACCGGCACAGCAAGCCCCAAAAGCAGCGTCAGCGCAAGGAGCATCGAAAGAAAACGCCGAAGTGTAAGCATATCCGTTCCTCCCTCTTCCCGGCCCGGGCCGGGAGCTTTGATAGCTATACCTTACCACACTCCGAGGCGTTTTTCAAGCCAATTGCCTAAAAATTCAGAAAATTCAGCTAAAAATTTATGCACTTATCCCAACAGCTTTGCGCTTGCACCCGATTTACGCGCCATCCCTTGCCCGGATCGGCAAAAAAAGACCGCGACATCTTGACAGATCGGCGGTTGTGTGTATAATGAAGCTATGAGTTTGTGCATTTGCACAACAAAGGTTACATTTGCAAGCACAGAAAGGATGATCTTCGATGCTGCGAACCCGCGTTTTCCTTGCCCTGCTGTTGGCACTGACGCTCTTTTTGAGCGCTTGCAGCGCCGGCAGCCTGCCGGACGAGCCCTATGCGCCTGTGGACTATCGCCTCTACCCCGCCCCCGAGGGCGCGTACGTGGGCGACACCATGCCCTTTGTGACGGACGACGGCACGCTTGAGCTCTACTATCTCTACGACACCGACCACAACGGCCAGGGCTACCACCCCATCTACAAATACTCCACCACGGATCTGTGCGGCTATACCGACGAGGGCATGGCGCTGAACTACGGCATGATGTCCGATCCAGACCCCGCTCTCGGCACCGGCAGCGTCATGCAGGACCAGACGGGCTTGTATCACCTGTTCTACACCGGCCACAACGACACCGGCAACGGCGGCAAGGGCAAGGAGTGCGTGATGCACGCGGTGAGCACCGACCGCGAAAGCTGGGAAAAGCAGCCGCAGGACACCTTCTTTGCCCCCGAGGGCTGCTCAAAGGACGATTTCCGCGACCCCGAGGTCTTCTGGGTGGAAGATGAGCAGCGCTATTGGCTTTTGATGGCGGCCCGCGACAACACGCTTGGCGGCATCGTTGCCAGGTTTACCTCCCCCGATCTGAAAACCTGGACCTATGAAGGCCCCCTGTATGCGCCCATGGCGCAGTATATGCTCGAGTGCCCGGACCTGTTCTGCATGGGCGATACCTGGTATCTGACCTATAGCTGGGACTGCGTGACCTACTACGCCATCGGCGAGTCGATGAACGGCCCCTTCACCGCGCCCGAGGACAATATTCTCGACGGCAAGGGCCTGTTTGACGGCAGCGGCTTTGTGTTCTACGCGGCCAAGACCGCCCAGATGGACGGCACGACCTATCTGTGCGGCTGGCTTGGCCGGGCGGGTCTGAGCGCAGACTCTGGCGTGTACCAGTGGGCCGGAAACATGGTCAACCACCAGCTCGTGCAGCACGAGGACAAGACCCTGGGCGTCACGGCCCCCGACAGCTTTGACACCTACTTCACCGAGCCCGCCCCCTTCCGCGCGGTGAAAAAGGAGGGCAGCGTAAAGATCAAGGACGGCAGCGTCACCCTCTCCGCACCCGAGGGCGAGTACGCATTGGCCGACATGGGCACGCGCAGCCCCACGATGATGCTCGAGTGCGACGTCACGCTGGACCAGGACGGCTGCGCGGGCTTCGCCTTCGGCGGCAGCGCGGCGGACGAGACCTACACCGCCCTTTGTCTGGACGCGAGCCGGGATCTTCTGCACTACGAGGGCCTGGAGCTGGAAGAGCTCGACCGGTTCGACCCCGCCGCCATCACGCACTTTGACTTCACCCCGGGCCAGACCTACCACGTGAAGCTTGTGTGTGAAAATGAGATCGTGATCCTCTATCTCAACCAGGACAAGGCCCTGAGCGCCCGCATCACCCACTCCATCGACGGCGCCCACATCGGCCTGTTTGCCGACGGCTGCAGCGCAAGCTTTGCAGAAATCACCACCAAGCTCCCCAAATAGACGCAGCAAACCCCCGACGCCGGCCAATTCAAGGCCGCGCCGGGGGGGGGTTGTGTGGGGAAATGAATAATGAATACTGAAAACTGAAAAATGAATAATACAAAGCGAAAATCCTGCCACTTGCGTGACAGGATTTTCGCTTTGTCAATGGGGTACGAAAAAGATGGGTTTTCGTTTTTGATAGATGGATTCGGACTCCCGTGTTTTTTGTGATATATCTCGCTTACGCTCGATGCGATATCCTTTGCTGGCGC
>ONCN01000166.1 GCA_900316335.1 uncultured Eubacteriales bacterium
TACGGCGAGAGCAAGTACGAGCAGGCCTGCAAGCAGTATTGGGACAAGATCAAACGATAAAGGAGGGCCCAACATGCCGATGGATGTGCGCGTGGGTGACGTGCTCCGAATGAAAAAGGCCCACCCCTGCGGCGGCTTTACCTGGGTGGTTTTGCGCAGCGGGATGGACTTTCGTCTGCGGTGCGAGCGCTGCGGCAGAGAGGTTCTGGTGCCCCGCGTCAAGGCGGAAAAGGGCATCCGCCAGATCCTGCGCGGGCCGACCCAGACCGAGACGCCCGGCCCGGACGAGAAAACGTCCAAATAGCCAAAAAATACCGCAGCCCGTGTGTTCGGGCTGCGGTATTTGGCTGTTTTGGAATTAGTCCTCCACGTAGGGCAGCAGGGCGACCTGGCGGGCCCGCTTGATGGCCACGGTGAGCTGACGCTGATGGGCAGCGCAGGTGCCGGTGGTGCGGCGGGGCAGGATCTTACCGCGCTCGGAAGTGAAGCGCTTCAGCTTCGCGGTGTCCTTATAGTCGATGCTGGTGACCTTGTCCACACAGAACATACAAACCTTCTTGCGCTTGTGGGGTCTGACTCTGGTATCATTCGCCATAACAGGGATCCTCCTTCTTTACAGTATCGTGAGAAAAGTTCTTAGAACGGGAGCTGGCTGTCGTCGTCCTCGAGCATAGCGAAATCGCTGGCGGGAACGGACGGAGCGGCCGGCGCCGAATAGGGATCGGCATAGGGCTGGCTGGGCGCGGCGTTGTAGCTGTTGCCATAGCTGCCGCCGGCGTTGTAGCTGCTGCCGGAGCCGTAGCTGTTGCCGGGGTTGTAGCCGCCGTTGTCGTTGTCGCGCTTGGAGTCGCCGAAGTAGATGTTGTCTGCCACAACCTCAGCGCTGCGGCGCTTGTTGCCGTCCTTGTCGGTCCAGGGGCGGATCTGAAGTCTGCCGGAGACCACCGCCATGCGTCCCTTGGAGAAGTACTTGCTGACAAACTCAGCCGTGCTGCGCCAGGCAACGATGTCGATGAAATCGGTCTCCCGCTCGCCGGTCTCCCGGTTGCCGAAATCGCGATCGACAGCCAGGGAGAAGGATGCCACAGACACGCCGGAAGCGGTCCTGCGGAGCTCCGGATCCCGGGTAAGACGGCCCATGAGAACGATGTGGTTCAGCATGAGAACGCCTCCTTACTCTTCCACCGCGGTGATGAGAGAACGCATGATGCCTTCCGTGATCTTGAAGACACGGTCCAGCTCGGCGGGGAACTCGGGCTTGCACTCAAAGTTCATGAGCACGTAGTAGCCTTCGGGCTTGTCGTTGATGAGGTAGGCGAGCCGACGCTTGCCCCACTCTTCGATACCGGTCAGGGTACCCTCTGCCTCAACCAAAGCCTTGAACTTTTCCACGATAGCAGCAATACCTTCTTCGCCCAGATCAGGGTCGATGATGTAGAGAACCTCGTATTTTGCGGAAATCTTAGCCATTGATGTTTGCACCTCCTTCTGGTCTTTCGGCCGCCGATGCCCTCGGCGGCAAGGGGATTTTCTGCTTTTTTCAAAGCCTGTCTATTTTACAAGGTATGAAAGGATTTGTCAAGCGTTTTTTCCGGTTTTTTCCGCCAAAACCGGATTTTTGTGCGTTGGACCCGCTCCGGGGATGCAAAGCACGGATCCTGCGCGCACAGACGGGCTTTGGTAGGGCGGACCGGTGCGCCTTTTGCCTGCTTGAGGCGGCAGACAGCGTATTTTCTGCGGGATTGCGTTGCTTTTTTCGGTTGTTTGTGGTATGATGAAGGCAACGTCAACAAACCGCAGTTCAGGCGGACGGAAAGGAGGCGGACCGGATGGACGTGTATGATCGGCCGCAAAGGGGCTTTGCGCGGCGGCTTTGGCGCACGCTGTGGGTGCTTGCGCTGACAGCAGGCGCGCTTTGGGCGCTGTGCGCAACGGTCTGGGCGGCGGATACGACCGTCAAGTCTCTGCACACCGACTGCACGGTGGCGCAGGACGGATCCTGCGACGTGGTGCTCACTGCCGAGATTTCCTTTGCCGACGGAACGCAGAGCTTTGCCATTCCCGTCAGCGCGCAGGGAAAAAACGTCTCCGTCTCGGGCTACACCTTCACGCGCGAGCGCGCGGGAGACTATACCATGCTGAACCTGCAAAGCGAGACGGGCTTTTCCGGCGAGCGCCAGCTTGTGATCTCTTACCATCTGGCGGAGACCGTGCTGGACAAGGGCGAGAGCCAGGACTTTGCCGTGACGCTGCTCTACCCTGCCTGGCCGTGCGCGATCGAGCGCTACGACATTACGGTGACGCTGCCCGGCAGCTTTGAGGGCTTCCCCACGATTTTGAGCGGCTATTACGGCGATCTGATTGACAACTACATGGACGTGCAGATCCGGGACGGCGTGATCACCGCGGTCTTGAACGAGAAGCAGACGCTGCAGGACCACGAGTCGATGTCCTTGAGTCTGACCCTGCCGGAGGGCTTTTTTGATCTGCGCTTTTTGGCGGGCAAAACCGCGCCGGTGGACCGGCTGCTGTTTTGGATGCTTTTGCTGCTGGGGCTTTTGTACTGGGCGGTGTTCATCCGCAGCCGTCTAGTGCTCGCAAGCCGCCAGACCATGCCGCCGATGGGTATGGGCGCGGGCGCCGTGGGCTACGCGTTGACGCAGAGTAAGGCGGATCTGGCTTTGATGCTGGTCGAGTGGGCCGGTCTTGGCTATCTCACCATCCACCGGACCCGGAAGGGGCGGCTGTTTGTCCAGCGGCAGATCGATATGGGCAACGAGCGCAAGCCCTATGAGGTCGCCATCTTCCAGACGCTGTTCCAGCGCAAGGACGACTGCGACGTGCGCAGCGCAGAGTTCCAACGGGCCAAGGACATGGCCCCGGTCAAGACCGGAGAGTATTACAAGGACCGGCTGTTCTCGCCGCGCTCGGGGATGCCGGCGCTGCTGCGTCTGGCGGGCGTGCTGGGCGGCATGGCGCTGGCCTTGGCGATGCTGGACGTCTATCTGCCGCCCAAGAGCTGGCGGTGGTTTGCCATCGTGCCGCTGACGCTGCTGGCAGGTCTGTCGTGCCTGGGCTTGCAGCAGATCGGCGGGGCCAGCTTGAAGCGCCATTTTCTGCGCTCGTTGCTGCTGGCTCTCCCCTGCCCCATCTTCTATCTGGTTTTCGCCCGGTTTACCGGCGACGGCAAGCTGGCCTTTGCGTGTGTGGCCTATCAGATTTTGGTCGGTGAGCTTTTGCGGCTCGGCGGCCGCCGGACGCGCAACGGCACCTCTGTCGCGGCGGAGCTTTTTGGGTTCCGCAAATATCTGGCGACGGCCTCGCTGCAAACGCTGCAGGCAAATCTTGCCTCAGACCCGCAATACTATTATAAAACGCTGCCCTATGCCGACGCCCTGCAGGTCGCAAGGCTCTTTACCGGCACGCTGGACAAGACCCGGCTGGAGAGCTGCGACTGGCTGGTGTGGGAGGGCAAGACCCCCAAGACTGCACCGGGCTTCTACGCAAGGTATCTGCGCCTGATGGCCGGTCTTCGCGGGGAACGGCCGCCAAGGCGATAGGGGAAAGCGCAGCCCGCCGCCACCCCCCTTACAGAAAAAGGAGGTCCTATGCTGAACCTGGAACCGCTGTTTTCTGGCAATGTGGGCAAGAAAACTGACATGCGCCATTTGGTCCTGTCCGAGGAGCAGGCGGCAATTCGCACCGCTCCGATCCTTGTACTCGCTGTGCTTATGGGCTTTACGCTGGTTCTCAAGCCTCTGGCAGATCATCTGCTGGAAAGGCTCCTTCCCTTTTTGACATTCCTGCCCGACATACTCCTGAAATGGGGCTCGTTTTTGCTCTCGGTCTGCGTCCTTGGTCTGATTATGCGGCTGCTGCATCGGGAGCTTTTCATTGACAAAGGCGGCGTCACCATGAACTACGCTCTGCACAGCCGCCATCTGGGATGGCGGGAAATTCATGACTTCGGCATATCGTATTTATGCTTTGGCATGGTGCTGCTGTACTTTTCACGCGAGCATCTAGATTCGACCGGCACGGGCCGGAAGGCCTTGGGCAGTTCCTGCTGCTGCATCCTGCTGCTGCCGACAGATTTGAAGAATGTCAGCAAGCTAATGGCGGTCTGCCGGCGGTATTCCAGAGTGCGTCCCTTCCTCTGCTCCGACGAGGGAAAGCTGGAGGGGATCATCCGCAATCGATAGCTGCAGTATCTCTCAGTACACAGCGCGATATAGCAAAGCAAGACCCGGAAGCGCCTGGCGTGCTTCCGGGTCTTTGTGTTGTGCTTGCGCTCAGCCCCACAGGGCGGAGAGGCTGGGGATGACCTGCTTTTTACGGCTCATAACGCCGGGCAGGAAGATGGAGTCGCTCTTGACCTCGACGTTGAAGGCCTGCGCAATATCGTCGGGGTTGCCGAGATAGATGAGCTGCGTGGCACGTCGGTGAGCATAAGGATCATCATGGAGTAGCCCTTGTCTGCGATCTCCTGCTGCATGACCTTGATAAACTCGTCCTTGCGCTTCAAAAGGCCCGTGGAGTCCACGCAGGTGATCTGGCTGACGCCCAGATAGTGGCCTGCGATATGGAAGTCTTTGAAGTCGGTGTGGAAGAGGCTGTCAGCGCTCTTGCTTTCAGACAAGGAGGCGGAGAAGATCTCCTGCCCGAGCTTTTCAAGCGAGACGCCCGCGATGCGGGCAAGCCGCTCGGCAATATCGCGGTCGCGCTGGGTGGCGGTGGGAGATTTGAACATGACCGTATCCGACAAGATGGCCGCGCACATCAGCCCGGCGAGCTTCGGATGGGGCATGAGGCCCTTTTCCTGGAACATGCCGGCCAGGATCGTGTTGGTGCTGCCCACGATGTCGTTGCGGAAGAAGATGGGCGAGAGCGTCTGGATATCCGCAAGGCGGTGGTGGTCGATGATGCCCAAAATCTCAGCCTGGTCCAGCCCGGGCACGGACTGGGCGACCTCGTTGTGATCGACCAGGACGACCTTTTTGCGGCGGGGCTTGATCAAATGGTAGCGCGAGAGCGTGCCGACGACCTTCTCGTTTTCATCCAGGATGGGATAGCAGCGGTAGCGGCTTTGAGAGACCACGTCCTTCACGTCGTCCAGATAGTCCTCCAGGTGGAAGCTTTGCAGATCGTGCGTGCGGCAGATGCGCTCGATGGGCACGGCCTGGAAGACCAGCCGGGCGGCGCGATAGGCGTCGAAGGGCGTGGAGATGATGCAGGTTTTGGTGTCCATGGCGCGAAGCTCGGGATCCAGCTCGGCCTCGCAGAGGATGAGGCAGTTGATGTTGGCCGCAAGCGCCATGCGGATGGTCTCAGGCTGGTTGCCGCAGATGGCGATCACGTCGCGGCCGGTGAACATGGGCTGCTCCGCCCCCTTGGGCAGGGCGAACACGAGCTCGCCGGAGACGGCGTCAAGGTCGTTGCCGGCCTCGTTGAGCACGCGGCCCTCGAGCACGGACAGGAGGTTGAACAGCGGGATCTGGCGCACCATGGGATCGGAGATGGAGCGCATATCATAGGAGGCGATGTCGCCGCTTGAGAGCATGCCGAACAGCTCGCCCGTCTCGTTGGTCACGGGAATGGCGGCAATGGTGGAGTCAGACTGGAGGATGCTCCAGCCCCGGCTGACAGTGAGGCCCCGATGGAGGGCAGGCGGGGTGTCGTATTCCAGGTCCTTGACCTGCGTGCGCATGTTTTTGATCAGAAGCGGCGCAGGGAAGCCAAAACGCTCCAAAATCAGCTTGGTCTCGTCACTCAGGTGACCCAGACGGGCAGCCACGTACTCCCGGTGGCCCAGGGCGTTTTGCAGGGCCGTGTAGGCAATGGCGGCAACGATGGAATCCGTATCCGGGTTCCGGTGGCCGGTGACATAGATGTTCTCCATGGAAACCCTCCTTTTATATTCTGCGGTACTATTGTATCATGTGAAATTTACCGTGTCAAGAAAGGATCTGTACTGAAAAACATCCGGGCCGGAAGGCCGGAACGGGGCTTGCTTTTTGCCCTGGTTTGGAGTAGAATAGGAAAAAGCCACGGCGTGCTTCCGCTCAGGGCATTGCGTCCCGGGCGGAGTTGAGGCTGAAGGTCTCTATCGCCCGGTCACAGGCGCTGCGCGCGTCCGGATCCTCCGGGCAGCAGGCAGCGCACAGGGCATAGCAGCAGTCCGTATCCTCCAAAACCCTCCCCCGGCACAACCACAGGCCGTCCTCGGTCTGGGCCCACCAGGTAAAGCGGTAGTCCCGCATGCCCATGCTTTCCAGCTCAACTGGGTCTAGCGCCTCCGGCTCCATGCCGGTGATGGCACGCATGGCCTTGGCCGCGTCCATGCCCGGCAGCGTTCTGCTGGAGAGGAAAAAGTCTCCGCTGTTTGCCTCATACACCACGCCGTCCTCACCGGCGAAGGCCTGCACCGC
>ONCN01000167.1 GCA_900316335.1 uncultured Eubacteriales bacterium
GCGGAGAACAACCCCAGGCACAGGCAAAGGCACAGACACAGGCACAGGACGCGCTTGTAGATATGTTTCATATGGTTCCTCCTGTGTAGCAAGGCTTATTCTTACGGAAAAAGCAGAAGAGCCCTAAGGTCCGGCTGTGCGGGCCTTAGGGCGAAGAGTCTGGTAGAGTCCGGAGCAGGCTCCGGGCGCGGAGCTGGCCGTCGCCCTTCCGGGCGGCCAGCTCCGCTGGGTCCCCGCCGCCGCTCGGGCGGCGGGGACAGACGGTTTTTCACCGTCAGATCCGGGGTAATTCGGTTTGAGGCTTACTGGTTTTCGACCACAAGCTTCTCAAGGGTGAAGGAACGGCCTTCGTCTCTGCCGGTGTAGGCGTCAATGACGAGCTTGGTGGCGTCGATGTCATCCGCGGTGTAGGAGAACATCTCGGTCCAGGTTTCGCCGTCGTCGTCAGAACGGAAGCAGGTGTACTTGGTGCCGACCTTGGTGATCTGCCAGAAGTACTCGGCTGCTGCGGAGAAGCCGGGCGCGGAGTTGACGTCCGCCTCATCCTCATGGGTGATGACGCCTTCATGGCGCTCGAAGTTCTGGAAAGCGCCGTCGCCGCCGCGGATGCCCAGCATGTTCTGGTAGTCGTCGCCCTGCGCGGCATAGAAGCCGAAGAACGCCCAGGCGCCGCCGCCGCCGGCGGGATCATACTTGAAGTTCAGCGTTGCGGTCCAGTCGCCAGAGACGGGAACCACAACAACGTCCTTCTCCTGCTCTGCGATGTTGCGCTTGGCGGGCTCAACGCCGCCCTGGTTGCAGACGAGCTTGAGGCCGTCTTCGGTGATCGCGGTGCCTTCCTGGAGGCCCTTGATCTCGTACTTGCCGGCGGTCAGATCGGCTTCGCTGGTGAAGTCGATGATCGTTGCATCGGGACCGTTGTTGACCACGTCGGTGAACTTCAGGTTCTTCAGGGTCAGCTTGTAGCCTTCGGACATGCCGGTGTAGGCGTCGATGACGATGCCTCTGGCCTCGATGCCGCAGTCCTCAAAGCGGAACATTTCGGTGAAGTTCTCTCCATCCTCACTGCGGAAGCAGATGTAGGTGGTGCCTTCCTTCTTGATGCGGTACCAGTAGGTGCCGTCTTCCACAGACATACCGGGTGTGCTGGACTTCAGCTCTTCGGTGACGGTGCCGTTCTTGCGGATGAAGTCCTGCATGGCGCCGTCGCCGCCGCGGATGCCGACCATGTTCTGCCAGTCGTCGTTCTCAATGGCGTAGAAGCCGAAGAACGCGTAGGCGCCACGGCCGCCGTTGGCGTTGAACTTGAACTCGAGCGTTGCGGTCCAGTCGCCGGACACGGGCAGCATCACAACGTCCTTGTTGGCCTCTTCCACGTTCCGCTTGGCGGGCTCGATGCCGCCGAGTCTGCAGTACAGGGGCAGGCCTTCGCCTTCGATGACGTCGCTCTCGTCCTGGCCGAGGATGGAGTACTTGACCTTGTCCTCAGTCTTGGTGAAGTCGATGAAGTCGGGGATCTCAACCGCGCCGCCGGTTGCGGGGATCTTCTCGGTGTAGGTCACGCCGCAGCGCTTGCAGGTGAAGGTCTTGATGCCGTCGAACATCGCGGTGGGCTGCTTGGTGACAACACCATCGTCATAGTCGTGGCCAAGCGCGGGAACGGGGTTGATCACTTCGCTCACGAAGCACTTGTCGCAGAAGCGGGTGGTGTAGCCGTCCTTGGTGCAGGTGGGCTCAGTCACCTTCTCCTGCCAGTTGTGCTCGCAGGGAACGTCCTTCTCACGGGCGAATTCATCGGCGCCCATGGCGGCGAGGATCCAGCCGGAGGTGACTTCCACGGTGTACTCGTTTTCGAACCACAGGAAGTTGAAGTCGTCCATGTGCTCGGGGAAGTCGGGGGCGATGGTGACGTAGCCGGGCACCAGACCGCCGGCGATGTAGTAGCGCTCAGCACGGTTGGAGCCGTAGCCCGTGGTGACGGACTTGGCGCCGACGTTGGTGATCCAGGAGGTGCTGTTGCAGGGGTGCGTGCCGAGGATGTAGTTGATGGCGTTGAAGTAACGGTCGAGCTTGATGGGGTTGACGTAGTTCTCAACGTCCTTGTTGGCGTCCTTCAGGTACTTGTGCAGGATGGCCGCGGTGGTCTGGCTGCTGGCCACACCGCCTGCGCCGCCCCACATGCCCATAGTGTCGGACACGCCGAAGGGGTTGCTGCCGGTGTAAGCTGCGTTCAGCGTGGGGATGTACTTCTCAAGGGCAGCATCGAACTTGGCCTTGGCCTCGTCGCCGAGCTTGTCGATGACCTTGAAGACTCTCCAGCCGCCGCTGGCGAACGGAGCGCCGCCGCCGCCGAAGAAGCCGCCGCCACCGGTGCTCTCGGTACCCAGCTCATAATCCAGGCACTCGAGGATACGGTTCTTGTACACGTCCTTGCCGGTCGCATAGAAGAGTTCGATCGCGAGGTTCCAGTCCTGAGGACCGCTCTTGATGGTCATGCCCCAGAAGGTGGACTCAGTCTCGACGCCCTTGTGGGTATCGGGCTCTTCGTTCCAGATCTTTTCTGCGTCGGCCAGAGCACGCTCGACGAATTCGGTATCGTACTCGGGATCGTACTTCTTCGCAACGCCTGCCGCCATGGCGAAGTCCGCAGCGGCGCTGAGGTTGTTGCTCACGCTCTTGGAGAAGGCGAAGGCCAGGCGGTCGTCTCTCTTGCCGGAGCGCAGGCCATTGACCTCATCTTCAGCCAGGGTGGGATCATACACTCTGCCGTCGGTATCCTTGGCGCCGTCGCCCAGGTGGGTGTACTGACGCAGGGACGGAACCTCAAGGACAGAGGCGAGGAAGCCGATGTTCTCATACTGGCCGAGGAACTGCAGCGCGCCGTGCTTGACCAACTGGACCAGATCGGGCACACCGTCGGGACGGTGCAGCTCAACGTCATGCAGATCCCAGTCAATGGCCAGGGTGTCGTAGTCGCTGCCGTAGACCTGGTAGGCCAGGGCGAGGTTGGAGATCACGCCGAGGTTGGCGCCGGTCTGGATGTCGAAGTCGCCGGCATCGGAGAAGCCGCCTTCGGTCAGGCCGGGGATATGCTCATAATCCTTGTAGGGGGACTGGCTCGTGGCGCTGGTGGACCAGCCGTCGAACCAGCTTACGCCGGAGGCGGGAGCCTGCAGGGCGTCGTCCATGTGGGCGGGGTTACGCCAGATCTTGTAGCCCTCACGGATCTTCATGTGGTCCATCTGGATGGCCATGTAGCCGCCCAGAGAGGTCTGCCAGATGTCGGCATAGACGCCGGGCTGGATGGGGAACGGATCGGAAATGGTGCCTTCGTAGTCGATCACATAGGTGCCTCTGGCCTTGACGTCAGAGAAGTCGCAGTCGCGGTAGACATATCTCTGCCAGGTCTTGGCTTCGCCCAGGGTAATCTCCTTGACGGTCTCATAGGTGCCGTCAGCGCCGAGCTTCTTGAGGTAAGCGGTGTCGCCGCCCTTGAAGTTGGCGTCGAGCTCGATCACGGCCACCTTGTCCAGCTCGGGCTCATAACCGACCTGGCTGTGGGCGATGTTGGGCTCGCGGGTCCAGTTTTCCTTGGTATCGGGGCTGATGTGCCAGACAATCTCGGTCTTGTCGGCGGGGATCAGGGTGCGCAGGACGAACCAGCCGTTCTGAGCACGGTTACGGCCGTCGTACAGGGCCAGGCCGTCCTCGGCCTCGATGCGGATGCGGTAATCGTCGTCTTCGGAAGCGAAGGTCATCTTCTTGCCTTCTGCGAAGGGCAGCGGCTGGTAGTCGCCTCTGTCTTCGTTCCACTCCTGCACGTACCAGACCTGGTTGGCGGTACGGGATCTGGAAACCTCCTCCATCTCGTCGGAGGGAACCAGCGGGAAGACGCCGAACTTGTCATAGGTGCCGTCGCCGTCGGTATCGGTCTGGAAGCTCTTGCCGATGTAGACCGCGGGCAGGAACTCCAGATTGAAGCCGGCCTTGCCAATGAGGTCCTCGGGGATCTTCTCGTCGAGCTTGACGGTGAGCTTGATGCCGCCCTCTTCCGGCTCGGCAATGAGCTGGTAGTTGACAGCGGGGTTGTTGGCGGGGGTCTCTTCCTCGTCGGCGCCGGTCAGGACAGCCTTTTCACCGGCGATGTCACGATACAGGAAGGTCACGACCTGCTCACGGGTGCAGGTGTCATAGGGGCTGAACTTGCCGGGATCGGTGCCGACGGTGATGCCATTGGCGACGGCCCAGGCAACGGAGTCGGCGAAGTAGTCGTCAGCCTTGACGTCGGTGAAGCTGTCGTCGGGCTTCACCTCGGGCTTGCCCTCATAGCGGTACAGGAAGGTCACGATCTGGGCACGGGTGCAGGTCTCGCCGGGGCTGAACTTGTCGGCCTCGGTGCCGACGGTGATGCCCTTCTCAACGGCC
>ONCN01000022.1 GCA_900316335.1 uncultured Eubacteriales bacterium
CTGGCAGGCAGCTTCCTCGCCTAAGGCGCGACCGATACGCTCGCCAAGCTCCGGATCCCACGAGTTGGCAATGGTTGCGGCCGTTGGGAAACAGGTTGCGGGCACCGAGCCGTTTAGGCCAAGCTGGTCTCCGGCACCCTCTTGCTTTCGGATCCCATGTGGACCGTCGGACAAGTTGATGCTGGGAACACCCTTGGCTTCCACGCTGACGGTGGACCAGAAGTCCCGGCCGGAGAGCAAGTAGCACTTCTCCTCCTGACTGAGCTTCCGGATGATGTCCGGATGTTTTAGTGTCATTACAATCCTCCTTCTCAATTCCAGTGACTAACTCACAATAGTCATTGTAATTATAAACTTTACAAAGAATGATTGCAATGAAAAGTTTTTTCGTGCCTTTTTTTCCTTTTTTACCACAAAAAAGGAATTTCTCGTTTGTGCAACTTGTATAAGGAAAAAGACCAAAAAAATGGCGAGGCAGCCGGAAAAGCCGCCTCGCAAATCATATTTACTTGCCCGCCAGAGCGGCCAGCGCATCGTGCAGTGCCTCTTCAAACGTAGGATGCGGGCGGATGATATGCAGCAGATCCTGCGCTGTTCGCGCATCTGCGATCGCCTGCGACAGCTCGGAGATCATATCGGTTGCCCGATCACACATCAGATGGGCGCCGATGATCGCGCCGGTATCCGCGCGGGCCACCAGCTTTAAGAACCCGCGATCCGCCCCGGCGATCACAGATCTGGCGTTAGCGGAGGTTAGGCCTTTGCCCGTTTTAACTGCAATTCCCGCAGCCTTTGCCTCTTGCTCTGACAGGCCGACGGAGGCGATCTCGGGCCGGGTATAGACGCAGCCCGGTACGACGGAGAGATCCACCGTCGGTTCGGCACCGTACAGCTTTTCGACGCAATATACGCCCTGTGCCGAGGCAACGTGGGCAAGCTGCACGCGAGACGACACGTCACCGATGGCATAGATGCCGGGCACCGAGGTCTGGAAAGACGCATCGACGAGCAGGCGCCCGCGCTCTTGCGCAAGCTCCAGGCCCGGGGCAAGCAGGTTTTCGGTGTACGGCTTTCTGCCGATGGCGCACAAAACCATCTCGCCCACAGCCTGTCCGGGCTTTCCCTTTTGGGTATAGAATACGCAAAGGCCCTGCGCTGTCTGCTCAACACGCTCGACCATGGCTCCCGTCTGCACGGCGCAGCCGCGCTTTTTCAGGAGCATCCCAAGGCTTTGCCCAAGCTCGCGATCGAGATTGGGCAGCAAGCGATCCAAGCCTTCAAGCACGGTGACGCAGACGCCAAGGTCATTGTAGAACGTGGCAAATTCCACACCGATCACGCCGCCGCCGATGATCACGATTGAGGAAGGAAGATGAGCCGTGCCCGCCAGAAGCTCGTCTGAGGTCATAACACCCGGCAGCTCCAGGCCGGGGATCGGAGGTCTTGCAGGCACAGAGCCGGTCGCAGCCAGGATATGGTCGCAGGTCATAACCCGCTCCTCCCCTTCCAGTTGTACCTTGACCTTTCCGGGTGCAAGGATGGTGCCCGTGCCGCTAAGCAGATCCACCTTGGCGGACTTGAGCATCGTTTCGACTCCGCCGCGCAGCTTTGACACAACGGCTTCTTTGCGGGCGAAGGCTGCAGCCGGATCAAAACGCAGGCCGGAGGCTTCCACGCCGCACTGGGCGCCGTCCAGCGCTTCCCGGTACAGGCCCGAGGCATGAAGCAGGGCTTTGGTCGGTACGCACCCGCGGTTGAGGCAGGTGCCGCCGGCTTGACGGTTTTCCACCACGGCAACCTTGGCGCCAAGCCTGGCTGCGCGGTGCGCCGCCACGTATCCGCCGGGGCCGGCGCCGATGACGACAAGTGTATAATCCTTCATAAGTCAAATCTCCTGTTGTTTGAGCAGTTCGATCACATCCCGGCGCGCGGCCTCGGGAAGCTCGGCCGAGGAAAGTGCTGTGCACATCGCGCCGGTCTGGAAGGGGCAGCCAAGCAGCGCGGTTTCCACTTTGGAACTGAGCGTCCAATCCATTGCGTCGGAATAAAGCTTTACCGCCTCTACCCTGCCCCGGCAAACTGCGAGATGAAGCTCCACCCCGCCCCAGGAAAACCGATCCTCACAAGACAGCGTAAGCGGGATCTGCTGTCCATAGAGCCATTGTACATCTGCATTTCGGCGTTGAAGGGTCGAGACGGCTGCAAGCTCCTCATCTGAAAGCTGAAGCTCTGCCGCGCTCTGGCCGTACACAGCGGAAAACGCATCTTTCAGGGCTGAACTGAGACAGCTTAAGGTTAGCGTTGGACAGGCCTCTTTCAGATTGATCACACGGGAGCGAACAGACGCCACGCCCTTTGACGCCAGCTTGGCCTTGGACGGGCTGAGGTAGCGGCTCACCCGGTCAAGGTCTACGTCCACCATCAAGGTGCCGTGGTGATAGGCTGCGTCCGAGGCGCGATAGAACGCGTTGCCAGAGAACTTTCTTCCGCGGCAAAGCAGATCGTTTCGGCCGGAGCGCTCCGCGGGAACGCCCAGCCGTTCAAGCGCAAGAAAAAGTACAGAAAGCTGTCGCGGGATATCAAAATCGGCCTTTGGCATGAGAAAGGTAAAATTGAGATTGCCAAGATCGTGATACACCGCGCCCCCGCCGGACAGTCGCCGGGCCAACCTGCCGCCCTCTTGGGACAGCAAGGTTGTCCGGCACTCGGTCCAGGGGTTTTGGTTGCGCCCGATGACGACCGTATGGCTGTTTTGCCAAAGATAGAGGATGCAGCTATCCTCCCGCGCGCGGGAGAGCAGCACCTCTTCCACAGCAAGGTTTTCATACGGGTCTGTTCCGCGTCCTTGAAGGGTGTAAAGCCTGCGGATCATGGACGATAGCGAAGCACCGGGTATCTTGCAGCCTTGACCTCGTCGGGCCGTCCGATCTCGGTGTGATGCGGCGCTTCGTGCATATACTGCGGATCGGTCTGGGCAAGCGCATAGAGCTTGCGGAAAACCTCGGCAGCCTCGTCAAGGGTCTGCTTGCTCTCGGTTTCGGTCGGCTCTAGCATCAAGGCCTCGTGGACGATCAAGGGGAAGTACATTGTAGGCGGATGCATCCCATGGTCGATCAGCGATTTTGCCACATCCAGGGCAGAGACGCCGGTCTGCTTTTTAAACTCGCTCAGAGCCAGCACGAACTCGTGCATGCAAAGCCGGTCAAACGCCGGCTGGAAGGTGCCTTTGATCTGGTGCATCAGATAGTTGGCGTTAAGCACTGCGTTTGCGGAGGCCTCCGGGATGCCCTCTTGGCCGAGGGTCATCAGATAGGTCAGCGCCTTGACCACGACCAGGAAGTTTCCGGCAAAGCTGCGGACCTGGAGGCGGCCTTCCCCTTCCATCAGAGCGGAACGGGGCATATAGTCTTTCAGAAAAGCCTTACATCCCACAGCGCCTGCACCGGGGCCGCCGCCGCCGTGCGGTGTGGCAAAGGTCTTGTGCAGGTTCATGTGGATGCAGTCAAAGCCCATATCACCGGGACGCACGTGACCCATTCGTGGACAAGACGGGTGATCTCGAGGATATTGGGGTCGAACAGGCCAACGGTGTTGGGATTGGTCAGCATGAGTCCGGCCGTATCCGGGCCGAGGGCAGCCTTCAGGCTGTCCAGGTCCACGCAGCCCTGCTGATCTGAGGCGATGTTAACCACCTCATAGCCACACATGGCGGCTGTAGCCGGGTTTGTGCCATGGGCGGAATCGGGCACGATGATCTTCGTACGCGCCTTGTCGCCGCGCTCGTCGTGATACTGCTTGATCAGAAGCACACCGGTGAACTCTCCGTGCGCGCCGGCTGCGGGCTGGAAGGTCATCTCATCCATGCCTGCTATTTCACACAGATATTGAGCCGCAAGCGCAAGCACCTCTTGGCAGCCCTTGGCGCTGTGCGCCGGGGCAAGCGGATGGATCTCGGTAAAACCGGGCAGCGCCGCCATCTCTTCGTCGATGCGCGGGTTGTATTTCATCGTACACGAGCCGAGCGGATATAACCCGCAGTTGACGCCGTAAACCCGCTGGCAGAGCTGCGTATAGTGGCGCGAGAGTTCCGTTTCTGAGAGCTCAGGCAGCGCAGGCGCGTTCGTTCGCAAAAGCTTGGGATCAAGCTCTACCTCCGGCACATCGCATGCAGGCAGGATGCTCAGCGCGCTGCCGGGTACGCTTTTCTCAAAGATCAGCTTCATGCGAGCACCTCCTTTACCGTGGCAATGGCAAGATCCAGCTGCGCGCGCGTGACCTTCTCGGTTGCGCACCACAAGACGCCCTGTTCGATGGGCAGACCGCCCAGTATACCCTTAACCTCAAGCGCGCGCAGCACCTGCTCTTGCTTGGGAAGCGTGGTTACGAACTCTTGATAATAAGGGCCAGAATAGACAAGCTCTACACCGGGAAGCGCACACAGGCCCTTGGCCAGATAGTGGGCCTTTGCCATAGACTGACAGGCAGCTTCTTTCAAGCCGGACGGACCCATTGCAGACAGGTAGAGCCCGGCAGTGAGTGCGCAAAGCGCCTCGTTGGAGCAGATATTGGAGCTGGCCTTTTCACGCCGGATGTGCTGCTCTCTGGCCTGGAGAGACAGAACGAACGCACGGTTTCCCCTGTCGTCGTTGGTTTGGCCGACGATCCTGCCCGGCAGCTTGCGCATGAGCTTGGTCGTTGTCGCCATAAAGCCAAGGTACGGTCCGCCATAGCCCAGACTCAGGCCAAGCGGCTGTCCCTCACCGACTGCGATATCCGCCCCACACTCAGCCGGGGATGCCAGCAGCCCTACGCTGATGGGATCCACACCCATGATATACAGGGCCTTTGCACTGTGGACCAGCTCACCCAAGGCTTTGGCGTCCTCAATTTGTCCAAAGAAGTTTGGCTGCTGGACGTAGAAAGAGGCAACGTCTGAACTCAGCAGCTCCTTAAGGGCATCGATGTCTGTTTTGCCGTCCTTGACCGGAACCAGCTTCATCTCCCGGTTGGCGCCGTAGCAGTAGGTGCGGATGGTGTTGATGGTGTCCGGATGCGCGGCGGCGGAGACAAGTGTGACGGAGCGTTTCCGGTCAACGGCCATGGCAGCGGCCTCTGCCGCAGCAGTGGCGCCGTCGTAGACCGAGGCGTTGGACACGTCCATGCCGGTAAGCTCGCAGATCATGGTCTGGTACTCAAAGATGGACTGCAAAATGCCCTGGCTCATCTCGGCCTGATAGGGCGTGTAGGCGGTGAGGAATTCTTCCTTCGCCGGGATATAGCGGACAATGCTGGGGATATAGTGATCATATGCACCGGCGCCGCGGAGGATGACAGCGTAGCGGGTGTTCTTTGCCGCCATCGCCTCCAGCTTGCTGCGGACCTCCAGCTCGCTCATCCCGTGTGGGATGTCCAGAGGACCCGTAAGCAACATCTGTTCCGGCACATCGGCGTAGAGCTCTTTCTCAGAACGCAAGCCGATGGCCGTCAGCATTTGCTGCCTTTGTGCCGGTGTGGAGGGCACATAGCTTCCCATTTAGCCCTCCTCGGCGCAATGGGCCTCATAGGCAGCAGCATCCATGAGCTCTTCGCGGTCAGCAACCGACTCAACCTTGATGATCCAGGCGCCATAGGGGTCGGTGTTCAGAAGCTCCGGGGCATCGATCAGTTCCTCATTGACTGCGCAGATCACGCCGCTGACCGGGCTGATCAGCTCAGAGACTGCCTTTACAGACTCCACGTCGCCAAAGGACTCGCCGGCGCAGACCTCATCGCCTACCTCGGGCAGATTGATGAAAACCAGGTCGCCCAGAGCGTCCTGAGCATACTCGGTGATGCCGATGACGGCAACGCCGTCTTCTTCCTTGAGCCATTCATGGGATTTGGTGTAGCGCAGATCGGTGGGGTAATTCATGTGTTTTTCCTCCATAATTGAAATGTGTTGGTTCTCTTCGGATTGGATCAAAGCCCGATGGTGCCAAGGAAAGCTGCAAGCGCCTCTTCCATCTCGGCGTCATCAAAGCAGTACTGCATAACGGTGTGGGCCTGTCTCAGGCGAAGCACATCTTCGCGGACGTCCTGCTTGCGCAGGATGCAGTCGGCCATGATCGCGGCCAGGGCTGCAAAATCATCCTTGGTGAAGCCGAAGCGGGTCATTTCGCTCACGCCCATACGAAGAGCGCCGGACGCGGTGAAGGCCTCCTCCTCGGGGGTCGCCTGGTAGTTGACGATGATGTTATTCTGCTCAAGCCGCTCTGCGACCTCATAGCCAAGGCCATATCCCACACGGACGATAACCTGGTGGGTCTCGGTGTAGTCGATCGCGGGATCGCCGGCAACGTCCAGGCCTTCTGCCTTCAGGCAGCGGGCAAAGTGCTTTGCGTTTTCAATGACAGCCTTCTGGTAACTGTCTTTGAAGGTATTCATCTCATAGGCTGCCATGAGAAGGCCAAGCTGGGTGCCGAGATGATGGTTGGACACGCTGCCCGGGAAGGCGCGGCTCTCGATGGTCTTCCACAGACCGTATTTGAGCTCATCTTCTTTGTAATTCACGCCGATGACGCCGCGCTGCGGGCCAAAGAACGTCTTGTGCGTGGAGCCGGTCACGATCTCAGCGCCCTCTTCAAAGGGCTTTTGGAAATAGTCGCCAACGAGACCCAGCACATGGGCCATGTCGTACATGATGGTGGTTGGGATCTTCTGCTCATCCACAAACTGTCGGATGGCGGCCACAGGCTCTTTGTGCAGAACCATGCTCTTGCCGAAGATGATAAACTCCGGACGATAGCGCGAGATCACCTCTTTGGTAGCCTCAACGTCGATCTTGTACGGATTGTCCGCACAGACCGGGAAGCTTACAACAGCGCTGCGCTCGGTGATGGGATCCACCGCAACGTAGTCGTGCAGCGCACCCATGGGCTGGGCTGAAAGATGACCGCCCTTGAGAATATTGTTGTGGAGGATATAGCCGAGGCGCTCGGGTGTATTCTTGCGGCGCAAGCGGTTTTTCCAATCCATCAGAGACGAGAAAACCGCCATATTGGACATCTGACCGCTGATCACGCGGGTCTCGACCTCGGAGGCGCCAAGGTATTGCTTCATCTGCTCAACCAGAAGCGACTCGACCTGCTCGATAAACTTTGTGCCCTGGTAGTAGAAGATCTCCTGGTTATAGAAGGACGTGATCTTCTTATGCTCGGCATAGCGGAAAGCTGGATCGGACGCGCACAGAAGCTGCACGGCACGGCTGGCGCTGTTTTCAGAGGGGATGAGATTGATGCACTGCTTCTGACGCCAGATATGGTTTTGCGTGGCGTTTTTCAGCAGCTCCAACGCGCTGACCCGGCGGTTTTCCTCGGCAGCGGGAACGGGCTGTTCCGGAGCCTGATAGATGATGGGGCGGGCAAACGGCGGCGCATCCACGCGCATATGGTAATGGGGAATGACCGCCTTGAGCCGGCGACCGCGTACGTCGATCTCTACGTGATCCTCCCGCTGGATGGGGCTGTATAGGTAAGCAAGGCCGATCGACCGCTTTGCAGTCTCATCGGTATAGTGGGTTGCAAGGCGCTCGCCCTCGGCCACATAATAAGGCACCATGGTGCCAGAGGTCACCCAGCCGACCTGGGTTTCGCCCTGGTAGACCGGCATGCCCGCGCGCATTACGCCCCGGTCAAGCAGCGCAATGGGCATGATCCGCTTGGGCAGATCTGTCAGATCAGAGAAGTCATGCTCGCGGATGCGGCAATACGCGGCGTACTGCTTTTCCAGCGCAGCCTTGCCGATAAAGTCGCCCTTCAAGGGAGAAAAGCTCACCGCGAACTTGGCAAGCGGCACGGCGAAAATGGGGATCTCCGCGCCGGAGGGATCCGTCCCCATTTCATGGCCATAGAGCGGAAGAGCAGCCTCGAGCCGGAGCGTATCGCGCGCGCCTAAGCCGGCAGGCTTGGCACCAAGCGCAATCAAACGGTTCCACAGCCACGCTGCATCCTCAGAGCGCACGTAGACCTCATAACCAAGCGGCTCGCCGGTATAGCCTGTTTTGGCGATGCGTGCAAGTCGTCCTTCCAGCTCTACGGTGTTGAGGGCGTTTTTGACCAGCTCGGTGAGCTGCACGCCGCCGGCCATTTGCGTGAGAAGCTCTTTGCTCTTGGGCCCCTGCACCGCGATTGCGGCCCATTCTTTTGAAATATCCGTCAGCGTGCAATCGTAATGCGCAAGCTCACGGCGAAGATGGACCAGATCCTTTTCGGTGTTGGCCGCATTCACCACAAGCAGGTAGCGATCTGCCTCGAAGCGATAGAGATAGGCATCATCCACCGCCCCGCCAGTTTCGTTGGGAATGATGCAGTACTGGGCCTCGTTGAGCTCCAAAGCCAGAACGTTGCTCGAGAGCACATGCTGCAAGAATTCCACCCGCTGGGGGCCCGACACCAACAGCCGTCCCATATGGGACACGTCGAACAGACTGCAGAAATGCCGGGTATAAAGATGCTCGGCCACGATCCCGGTGGGATACTGGACGGGCATTTCCCAGCCGCCGAAATCCACCATGGACCCGCCTGCGGCAACATGGAGATCATAAAGCTGGGTGCGTTTGAGTTGGCTCATACCGGTTCCTCCTAAAAATGTGTTTCGGGGAGAATGAAAAAAAGCACAAACTGTCCCCTTGTACAGTTTGTGCCACCGTTCCAAAACCTGAGAGTTTCCCTGCCGCGCAGGTTGCACCTTCGGCGTGCCGGGGCAGTCGCTGCCCCGGCACTCTACGGCGTCTCGTCCGGACCCGATCCTTTTGCCTGAGAGTTATTGCATTCCCCTTCGGCGCCGCCAAGCGGCAGTCTCTCCCGGGTCCTTCATCCGACCTTATGCGTGATATTATATTGGATTGCTTACAACTACAAGATACCACAAAGAAGCTATGGTTGTCAAGCACTTAACCATTCTTTCTTCTCTTCAGCTTCTTCTTGGAGGTATTATCCCGGGCCTTCTTTGCCTCCTCCATATGCTTGGGCAGGCAGATATTCAGGATGATCGCAAGCAGAGCGGCGGGCACGATACCGGAGCCGCCGAAGATGTATTTCAACCACTGGGGCATAAAGCTCTGCACCGCTGCAGTAGAACCAAGGCCATAGCCCAGGCCCAGCGCAACCGCCACGATGGTTGCGTTGCGGCCGTCAAGCGGCTCTTCGGTGAGCAGGTTGATACCAGAGACCACGATGGAAGCAAACATCATCACGGCTGCGCCGCCAAGAACAGGCTGAGGCATGATGGAAATGATCGCGCCGACCTTTGGGAACAGGCCGCTGATGACGAGGATCAGCGCGCCCATGAGAATGGCGAAGCGGTTGACCACCTTGGTCATGCCAACAAGTCCCACGTTCTGGCTGAAGGAGGTGTTGGGCAGAACGCCAAACACTGCGGCGATGGAGGAGCCCACGCCGTCGCACACCACAGCGCCGGACAACTCTTTGTCTGTTGCGTCGCGATTCAGGCCGCCCTTGACCACACCGGCGGTGTCGCCGACCGTCTCAACAGCGGTCACCACGAACATGATCAGCATCGGCAAAATCGCGCCGACGTTGAACTGCAGCGGGACCGGCAGGATCTTGGGAATGGCGAACCATGCCGCATCCTTGACCTGGGACCACTTGGTGATGTAGGCCGGAACCACACTCACCGTCTCGCCCGCAGCATTGGTCAGCTCCACGGTGTTCGGCAGCACCAAGCCCATGATAAAGGAGGCCACATAGCCCACAATGATGCCCAACAGAATGGACGCCACCGAGGGGAAGCCCTTAAAGGCATGCTTGAAGAAGATGATGGCAAGCAGGGTGATCAGGCCAAGCAGAAGGTTCCACATGGAGCCGTAGTCCAGCGCGGAATTGCCGCCGCCGAAAAAGCCAATGCCCACACCAAAGAGGCTCAGACCGATTGCAGTCACAACCGTGCCTGTGACGACCGGAGGGAAGAACTTGCGTAAGGGTTTGATGGCAAAGCCGAGCAGGCCTTCAAACAGGCCGCCGATCAAGCTGGCCCCAAGCACTGCGCCATAAGCATAGATACCGGCCTCTACACTGGAGGTAATGGTGCCTGCAGCGATGCCGGCTATCATGGAGGTGGCAATGCCATTGTTGATGCCGATAAAACCGGAGGACGTGCCCATGACGATCGGCAGTCTGCCGCCAATAGGCCCGAGCGGATAAAGCTGGAGGATGGTAACAAGGCCCGCAACCAGCATTGCGTTTTGCAGCAGGGAGATCCGAAGCGCTGCATGGCCGCCGTCGATGGTAATGCCGCAGATGCCCATAATGGCCAGCAGTGGAGAAAGGTTGCCCACAAACATTGCCAGAACGTGCTGTAATCCGAGGGGGATGGCGGTACGAAGCGGAATTCTGCCATCCAGTTCATAGGGCGAGGTGTAAACGGTTGGCTTTTTTTCCATGTGTAAGTCCCTTCCTTTCATAATTATCTCGGCAAAATGCCGTAGATTACAAGAACAGCTTATTGCGCAAGAAAATCGTGCAGAGCGTCAAGCCTGCTGAGGATCGCCTCCCTGCCCTGGTCGTAGGCACGCTGAAGCTTTTTTCGGTCATGCTCGACCCGACTGACCTCCAGCTTGCCAGGAGGCGCGATGACGAAGATCTCCCCTGCATGCTCGCGCTCGAACACAGCACGGCGCTCAGACTCATACACCAAATGACGGGCACACATGGCATCGCACAGCGCAGGGAAGTTTCGCAGCACACGTCGCAGTGCGCCGGACAATGGAACCGGCTTTTTCACATAGTCTCGTGGCTGCGTGAGCACGACCACAATACGCTCATAGCCTCTGCTTTGTAAAAACGCCATCGGAATGGGGTCGGAGATACCGCCGTCTAAGAACAGGCGAGTCCCGATCGGAACCGGCTTGGAAACGAGCGGCATGGAAGCAGAGGCGCGGATCCACGTGTATGTGGCATCATTCGCCCTGGTGCAGCAGTGATAGACGGGTTTACCCGTGTTGGCATCGGTGGCAACCACATAAAACATCAGATCAGATGCGTCAAAGGCCGCTTCGTCGAACGGATCGAGATACTTCGGCAGGGTTTCATAGCAAAACTCTGCCCCGAAGAGATCGCCGGTCTTGAGCCAGGTGCGAAAGCCGCAATAGCGGGGATCCTTGCAGTATTGCAGGTTATAGCGAAGCGCCCGGCCGATCTGGCCGGATTTGAGATTGCAGCCGAAGGCAGCCCCGGCTGAGACGCCCACAAATCCATCAACCGGAAGGCCCTGCTCCATCCACACATCCAAAACACCTGTGGTGAACAGGCCGCGCATCGCGCCGCCCTCCAGGACCAGACCGATTTTTGTCTTCAAGAGAAATCACAACCTTTCCTATAATAAATATAACATAAAATGCAAGAAAATACAAGGCTATTTTTCGCGCTGTATTTTCCGAAAGATTTCTATTGCTTTTTCGGCCAAAGTCTGTTATAATACGGAAGTCATCAGAAATGATACGTGAACCATGCGGATGTAGTTCATCGGTAGAACGTCAGCTTCCCAAGCTGAACAGGGGGGTTCGACTCCCCTCATCCGCTCCACTTAGGGCTTGTCGCCCGGCACAAAAAGGCTGCCTCACATCGAGGCAGCCTTTTTGTCATTGCATTCGCTTTTTCATCTCCGCCACAGCTCGAAGCATGCGGAAGGTATCGCGCACAACATGGACCTTGGATTCGCGGTGGTTGATGATTTTCACAGGCAGCTCATAGATGGAATAGCCCAGCTTCTGCGCCCAGAGCAGGATCTCAAAGTCAAACGCAAAGCCTTCGGTCTCGACCCGGGAGAACAGGTCGCGGCATACCGCCAGCCGAAATGCCTTGCAGCCGCACTGAGAATCGGACAGACGAAAACCGCCGACCAAATTGAGAATCCGAATAAAGATCTTAGAGGCTATTTTTCGGATGAACGTGTAGCCTGCATATCCTTCCGGGTGCAAAACGCGGGAGCCAATGAGCAGATCGCGCTCTGGATGCTGTTCAAGTGCAGCCAGTACCTGCTCAATCACTCCGGTGCCATATGCCAGATCTGCGTCCAGGAACATAACCACATCTCCCGCGGCCTCAAGCATACCGGTTTTCACAGCGTAACCTTTGCCATGGTTGGGCGTATAGGAGATCACCCGGCAATGTGGCACGGCCATCTGCCGCACCAGATCGGCGGATTCGTCGGTGCTGCCGTCATCCACAAAAATCAACTCATACTCACCAACACGCGCTTGAAGATATGCGGACAGCGTGCGGACGGTATCACGGATAATGGTGCTCTCGTTGTACATGGGAACAATGAGTGAAAATCTCATGGTGGTCTCCCCTTTCCGGTGTTGGTGCTTGCCGGGCAGCAGCTCAAATCTGAACCTCTTCTACATAGGCAAAACGCGGTTGAAGCTTGCCGTCCCGCTCGACCATCTGGGTAAACATGGACAATGGCCTGACCCAGAGGCCCCGCTCGCCATACAGCGCACGATACACCACGTATTCCTCCATGGTCTCCGAGTGGCGGGCTACACCCAACACCTCATAGTACTTGCCCTTGAAGTGGCGGTATCGTCCCAATCGCAACGACTCGCTCATGCAGAGACCGCTTCCTTCCGGTCGAGGACAAAGCGGCGATCATGCTTGGGCAGATAGTCCACCTCAGACTCAGCCGGAAGCTCCAGCAGCTCCGGATTTTGGAGCAGATACTTCACGAGCTTCATGGTCTTGGAATAGTAATAGCCGTCGGCGATCCGCTCGTCAAGCGTGATGCCGATGTTGAGGACCGGGCGCACGGTCACGGAGCCGTCCTCGTGGCATTCGGGAGCCAGGTGCCGCTTGCCGATGACCACAAAGCAGGAGCAGGTGCCCCAGTTGGACAGATGATGATAGCCGCAGCTCAAGTCAATGGAGCCGAGGTTTGTGAGGAAGATGGAGGAATAATTGGGGTCGTCTTTGATCAGATCATACGGAACCTTACCCTTTTTATCCAGGGAGAAGAGGATCTTCATCACAAAGCGAAGCACCCAGCGGGGCAGCTTGAGAAGCTTATCCATGAAGTAGGTGGAGTTATCCACGTTCCCCTCTTTGCGCTGGGTATGGATCTCCTGGCACAGGCTGTCATGGAGCTGATCAATCGTGGACTGGCCGTCGAACTTGCGGAACGCAAGCCCTTCCTCTGAACGGTCAGAGAATTTCTTTTTGACCACAAAGGCCACAGACAGGTATTTGCGCTGATACATGCGGTTGCCGGAAATAAACCGGTTCATCTTCGGGCGAAGGACAAACGCCTTGACGATCGCCGCACAGATGATATGGAAGTAGGTATACTTATCCTCAATACGGCCCTGGTTTTTCTTTGCCAGGTACGCCTCGATGGGACGAAGGTCGATCTCCTCGTTGATATATGCCTCGTTATCGGCACGATTGGGATACAGATACGCCATGAACTGGTTCATGGCAGGCTCACGGTTGAGCCATTCGCCGTCAAAGCGGTCTCCCCGCTTGATTTTTTCTTTTGCCATTGTTTTCTCTTCTTTCTCTTTTCTTTTTACTTGAACAGCAAGCTCAAGCCGTACATCAAAATGCCCACCACGGGCAGATGAAGCACGAAAATGACCATGCTGTGTCGCCCACAAAAGGTAAAAAAGCGCCAAGGCTGCTTTTGCGGGTCAATGCCGGGGATGCGGGTCTGTTTGCCTGGATACAGCATCCTGCCCAGGACGATACCAAGGCAGAACCAGCCAAGATGGGGGCAGATCGGGAAATAATCGCCCGAGGAAAAGCCGGGACTCGTGAGCCCGAGGGGGAACAGCAGCGGTGTTTGCACGCGCAGACCGGCAAACCACCAGCCGAGTATGACAAGCATTCCGCCTAAGGCCGCAAGCGAGCCCGTCGGCAGCTTTTTCAGAAGCGGATAGAGCATCATGCAAATGCCAAGCAGATGAAGCACACCGAAACGGATGACCATCTGGCTGTCCAGGAAGCCCAAATGTACGCCCAGCACAGACCCAAGCGTCAGGAGCATACCCCCGCAGAACACATAGACGCCGCGGCGGAAGCTGCGGCTGCCCAACGTTGCGGACAGGCCGGAGAGGATCACAAAGAGCACCCCGCCATGGTCGATGATAAACCAGGCACAGGCCGGCATGTGATACAAGCCCAGCATATACTCCCCGAAAAACAGGCTGTGGCACACGATGACGCACAAAATCAGAAATCCCCGGAGCGCATCAATCTCCCAGATCCGCTTGGAGTTCATCCTGCCACCTGGGCGTTGGCCTCTTCCTCCAGGACACGATAGGCAACCTTGCCAACCAGCGTCTTGGGCAGCTCGTCCCGGAACTCGATCTCATAGGGCATAGCATATTTGGCAATATGTTTGCGGCAATGCTCCAGCAGCTCATCGCGGGTCTCGTCATTGGGCTCGAAGCCGGGGCGAAGGACCACATAGGCCTTGACCTTCTGCATTTTATAGGCATCCTTCACGCCGACCACGCAGGAATACAGGACCTTTTCATGGCCGTCAATGATATTTTCAAGCTGACTGGGGTACACGTTATAGCCTGAGGTGATGATCATGCGCTTGATCCGCTGACGGAAATACACAAACCCATCGGGGTCCATGGTGCCAAGGTCGCCGGTATGCAGCCAGATCCGACCGTCTGCATGGCGGCGCAGGGTCTGTGCGGTCTCTTCCGGATTGTCAATGTAGCACATCATCACAGACGGGCCGGAGATGCAGATCTCGCCCTCGATATTGGGCTCAACCTCTTCCTCGGTGCCGGGGGTGACGATCTTATAGTAAGTATCCGGGAACGGCACGCCGATGGAGCCGGAGCGGGCATAGTCCTTAGGCGTCAGACAAGAGGCGGTAACGCACTCTGTGGTGCCGTATCCCTCGCGGATCTGGATTTTGGCATTGTGTGCCTTAAGGAAGTCGTCCACCTTGCGCTTGAGCTCAATGGACAATGAGTCACCGCCGGAGAACATGCCGTCGAGGAAGCTCAGATCCGCGTTGTCCAGAAGATCGGTACGAAGCAGCGCCTCAAAGAGCGTGGGTACGCCCGGGATAAAGTTGGGCTTTTTTTCGATGAGCAGCTTTGCATAGGTTTTTACGTTGAACTGGGGCACAAGGATGCAGCGCGCGCCGCCAACCAGGGCGGTATGGATGCCGATGCCGAGCCCAAAGCCGTGGAAAACCGGCATAACAGAGAGCATTTTCTTGTTGATGATGTTCTCGCAGCCGGAGGCTGCAATGGTCTGCAGAGCCGTGGCATTGAAGTTTAAGGAGGACAGCAAAATGCCCTTGGTGGTACCGGTGGTGCCGCCGGAGTAGAGGATGGAGGCGCCATCGGTGTACTTCATGCTGTCGGCGGGAAGCTCTTTGATCCGTGCACCCTGGCGGAGGAAGTCGTTCCAGCGGATAAAATCGCCATGGGCAGGCAGCTTCTTCACCTTACGCGCAGCCTTTGTCAAGGGATAAAGCACATTCAGCGGCGCGGGAAGCTCGTCTTTGATCTGGGCGACGATGATCTTGACCGGGTCGTTCAACTGCGGACGGATCTCATCAATCTTGTAATAGAACTGGTCGAGCGTCATAATTGCCTTGCTGTGGGAGAAATTCAGATAGAACGCGATCTCATTCGGAGCGGACAAGGGGTGAATCATATTCGAAACCGCACCGATCCGATTGAGGGCATAGAAGGTATCCAATGCCTGGGGAGAGTTTGGCATACAAATGGTTACGCGATCTCCTTTTTGGATGCCCAGCGCAACAAGCGCGCGAGCAGTGCGGTCGATCCGCTCCATAAACTGCGTATAGGAGGTCTGCTTGCCCATAAACTCATAGGCAATCAGCTTGGGATGGTCCTTCGCGGTCTGCCGGACGATTTGATAAATGGTCTTTTTGGGATAATCCAGGGTCTTGGGCATCGTACCATAAAAGTTCAACCAGGGGGCTGAGGAGGAAATACCCATACTTCTCTCTTCCTTTCATATGAAAATGCGTTATTTCGCACAACGGGATCATTATACAACACAAGGCGCAGAATTGCAATGCTCACTTTTTCTTCCTGCGGGCATCTGGCACCAGAAGAGAGGCCAGCGAACTGCGGCTGACCTTCATGGCCCCTTTCGGGCAGAACTCCTGGCAGCAGAAGCAGCGGATGCATACCTGGTGGCGGATCGAGGGCTTGCCACGACGCATCTCAATGGCTTTGGCCGGGCAGACCTGGGCGCACTTACGGCAGCCAATGCACAAGGCCTTCTGCACCTGCGGACGCGAAGCAAGATAGCGGGAGAGGAATGCGCTGAAGAGCTCCCCTGCTTTACCGGGCATCTTGTTTTGAAATTGCAAACCGCTGCGCTCCCGCACAAGTGCAAAGTCCTGACAGACACATTGCTCCCAGGGACCGTCAATGTTCAAGCTTGTATGCTGATCAGGGCAAAGGCCGCGCTCGATCGCAGCCTGGAGCGTCGGGATCTCAGCCGGTGCAAGACCGATGAGCGCAGCGCACAAAAGGTCCACAGCATGTGGGCTTTCCCCTGCCAGGATGCAGCCAAGCGGCTTTGGCGTTCCGGCAGTCGGACCATTGCCTTCCATACCCACCACAGCGTCCACCAAATTCAGTCTAGGTTTGAAGTGCTGGTCAAGATCCACGATCATACTGGCAAAATCCCGGGGGTCGGAAAAGCGGAAATGGTATTCCGGCTTCATTGTGCCGGGGATAACGCCAAACAGGTTCTTGGCCGTGGCGGACATACCCATCATCCCATGCGATTTCAGCTTGCAGAAGTTGATCAGCGCGTCGCAGCCATCCAGCCACGCAGTGTAGGTAAACTGCTTGCAGACAAGGCTGCTGGGGTCTTCACACTCTGCCACGGAGAAATCGCGGTTCAGCTCAGCTCCGGTTTCATGCATGCCGGTCGCATGATAAATCCGGCCGACGTAAGCAGCGGTATACAGGCCGCCGGGGCTGTCGCCGATCACGACCGCTGCGCCGCGCTCGAGAAGAAGCTCCACCAACGCTTTGAGCAGAACCGGATGGGTCGTAGCTGCCTTTTTCGGATCCATTGCAGAAACAAGGTTCGCCTTGATGCCGATCCGCATGCCGGGGCGGACCCAAGAAAGGCCGCCCAACGGCGCAAGGCAACTGATCAGCGCGGACCGGCAGATCTGCAGATCATACGTTGGACACGGTCTGATCACAACATCCGGGCTCATCGTTCTTCCTCCTTACAGGTCAGCGAAGACGTCCGCTGACCAGATAATAATCCGGCTGAGAGATGGCAGTATCTACTTGGTACCACGGCTCCATCAGTTCGGCCAGTTCTTCTGCAGGCAGCATCTCGCGCGAGACGTGTCTCGCCGCTCCTGCGTGGTGCCGTGCCAATGCTTCAAGGCCCATGGAATGGGCCACGGTGATGCGTCCGCCGGGTAAAAGCCACAAACGAAGCCGGTCAAGCAGCAGCGCCGGATCCGGGAAATGCGGGAAGCAGTTGTACAGCACCGCCTCGTGGCAGCGAAGATGGACCGGCAGCGTTGTGATATCACCGCAGAGCACCTCAACTCTCGGGTCGTGGAGCTTGGCACCAGCAATGCGGACCATTTCGGGCGAGATATCCACACCGATCACGCGGCTGACGTCCCGCTTGAGATAATCCGGAAACAGCACGCCTGTGCCGCATCCAACGTCCAAAACCACATGACCGGGCTTGACCCCAGCCGTGTCTAAAATCCGTTGGATCTTTTCATCATCTTTGACCAGATGTTCATCCCACGTTTTCGCCAAACGATCAAAGAACGCAATAATCTCACTCTGATTCACAGCTAATCTCCAAAAAAAGGAGCGGTCCGGCGATCCAGACCGCTCCACTCGCCTTTTGTTTACAGTCTTTGTACCCGTGCGAGGGTCTTGTTTTTATAGTCCAGCACGCCGGTGACGTCCTGCAGCACGCGGATCTCGGGCGGAAGCTGGATCTCATCATGGTCGGCATAGCAGAACAGCACGGCCTTGTCCTGACTGAAGGGGTAGACGTCGATCTCAAAGCGCTGGCCCTGGTAATTGAAGCGGTACTTGGTCTTGCGCACTTCCTGAAGCTGGGGATCCACCTCAAGCAGGTACTGGTTGTACTCCTTTTGTGAGATGGGCCGCTCGGTGTCCCACTTGGAGCTGTCCGGCTGGGTGTGTTTTTCGGTGTAGAAGAAGAGATTGTCCGAGCCGTTTTTCTGCTGGCGGATCCGGCGCTCGATGGTGGGGTTGGTCTCGACCAGATAGTGCTGCTTCATGTTGAAGGGCACCGCACCGTATTTTACGATCATCGCGCTCATGTCCGGCATCTGGATCAGATACTTATGCTTCTTATCCATGGGCTCCGGCTCGCCGACAATGCGGTAAACCTCACGCAAGGCTTTTTGGATCTTTTTTTCAAAAACCACGTCGTTGTCCACGATCTTGAGGTTGGGATGGTTGCTCCAGGCGCGGAGGGTCAAATCATCCAGCTCCACCGCATGATCGAGCGTTTCGGTGCGTGCCTCGTTGCCAAGATTATAGGCAAACTCAGCGCCCTTGGCGCAGGTGACAAGGTGCAATACCGCGTCGTATTTTGCCAGCGCTTTTTCCTCGGTCAGATCAAAGTGCGTGAGGACCTCTTTGAACTCGTCGTCGGTGATATACGCCTTGTCGTCCAAAAGCGCGCGGTCATAGATGATCAGAATGTTGGGTTCCGGCACGATCTGCGCTGCTTTGAGGGCAAGGTTTTCTTTGTGGAGCTGGTCGTCGATGACAAAATCCTGGAATTCAAGCATGGACATGCAGTTGCCAAAGGGCTTGATACCGAAGCCGGAAATCAAATCGGTTGCGGTTTCGGGGATGGTAATGACCTTCCAGCCGTCGTCCTGCTTGAATTCTTTGAGGATGCGGCTGATCAAGGTGGTCTTGCCGGCGGCAGGCCCGCCGGTGAGCACGATTCTGATGATGCGCTTTTCCACGAGGTTCATCCTTCCTGTAGGTTTCATTTGTTGGTATTGTAGCACAGAAGCTGTTGTTTTGCAAGGGCCATCCAAGTGAGCTTACGTCTTGCCGCTCAGATATCGATAGAGGAACGTGACAATCTGGCCGCGGGTACAGGGCGAGGCGGGCTCAAAGGTAGTTTCGGTTGTACCGGCGGTTATGCGCTGCGCCACAGCCCATTGGACGGACGTATAGTAGTAATCGGTGGGCTTCAAATCACCAAAGGGCATCGCACCGCTCCCCTGCTCGGGCTGAGCTGCGCTTCTCCACAGGAAGGTGACGATCTGCGCGCGGGTACAGGTCTGGTTGGGTGAGAACTCGGTTGCAGACGTGCCCTGGGTGATCTGCTGCTCTGCAGCCCAAAGGACCGCCTTGTAATAGTAGGCGTCTGCCGGAACGTCGACGAAGGGCATGATCTTTGTCTCAGGCTCAGGCTGGCCGACAGATCGCCACAGGAAGGTAACCACCTGCGCGCGGGTACAGCCTTCTTGCGGAGAGAACAGATTCTTGTCGGTTCCCGCGGTGATGCCTCGTTCATAGGCCCAGTAGACGGGATCAAAATAGTACTGCGCAGGATCCTGCACATCGTCAAAGCGGAAGGGCTGGGGTTTTGTCGGTTTTGGTTGCGTGGGCTGCGGCTGTGTGGGCCTTGGACTGGTGGGCTGCGGGTCAGTCGGTTCCGGATCCGTAGGCTCTGGTTCTGTGGGCTCCGGTTCGGTGGGCTGCGGTTCGATCGGCTGCGGCTCTGTGGGTTCCGGTTCGGTCGGCTGCGGCTCGGTGGGTTCCGGTTCGGTCGGCTCCGGTTCCGTGGGTTCCGGTTCCGTGGGTTCCGGGTCCAGCTTTGCGATCGGCTCGGTATGCTGCAGGCCGCAGCGCTGGCAGGTATAGGTACAGACCCCTTCCCGCTCAGTGGTTGGTTTGACAGTGACGACCCCATCATCCCAGATATGACCCAGGGCCGGGATCGCTTCTGTAAGCTGCTCGTCGCAGCGGAAGCAGCGATATCGGATCACGCCGTCTTCGGTGCAGGTGGCAGGTGTGGTCTTGATCTCATAGTCATGGCCGGCAGGCTCGAGCTCCTCGGTCCGGGTTGCGCCGCACACGGTACAGGTGAAGGTCATCTCGCCCGGGGTAAGGCAATCAGGCCGAATGGTCTCCACACCCTGGTCCCAGGTGTGCTCGATGCAGGTCTTTTGTTGGACGTAGAGTTCATAGTAATAGTTCTGGTTGTCTTTCCGGCCGTAAACGGTATAGCCGTTGGTATAGTATTCCAGATCCTGGTTGTTCTGGTCGTTATATGCGGCGTGGACGCTGTGTACATAGACAGTCTGGCCCTCACCTGTGGGTTCAACCGTCCAGATGCTGTAGGCTGTGGGCGAGCTGGTATAAGACAGCGCGTTGCCCGCTGCGACGGTGGTAAGATATTTCCCATCCTGGATCAGATAAAAACCATCTGCAGTCTGCTCCACCCGGAAGACAGCCGTATCCGTGCCGGGACACAGCGAACCGTTTTCCGGCTGCTCGCTCACCCCCTCAACGCGGGTATCGGAGTTGACGGTCTTACCCAGGGCCTGCTTCTTTTGCGGATGATAGATCACAAGCTCGTCGCCGTTTCGGATGGTCTGCGACAGCAGGAACGTACCGGGCTGGCGCAGAAGGGCGCCGCAGCGATCACACAGATCGTCTTCGTTCTGGTCGACGTGGCCAAGCGCCGCGATGGGTTCGGATTTGGTGCGGCCGCACAGGGTGCAGCGGTAGTCCGTGCGCCCGGGCTCTGTGCAGGTGGGGTCGGTTTGTGCGATCTGCTTCCAAGTGTGGTCACAGCCTCGGGTGCTCGGGGTAGCCATCCCCTCCGGTACCGGTCGGCCAAAGAGCAGGAAGGCCAGCTCCGGATAGTCGATAAAGACGTTGCGGTTGCCCTGGATGCGCTCAACTGCATCGTTGCGGCCCATCTCCCAGGTATC
>ONCN01000174.1:0-4006 GCA_900316335.1 uncultured Eubacteriales bacterium
CATGCGGCGGCAGCCGCGCTTCATGGCCGAAGGCCGCTTCATGGCGCCCCGGCGCCGCTTCATATGGCCGAAGGCCATGCTTCATCGGCCGCGCGCGCAGCCATGCGGCCGCTTCACGCCTCATTCGCTCCAGGCTTCGACCGGGCCGGCGAGCTCAACGCGGATGGGCTGGGGCGCGTCGTCGCGGTCAAACAGGCCGAGGTATTTGACCAGGGTCTCAATCGCGCGCTGCTTGTCATAGAGCTTGATCTCCACGCCCTTGCCGGTGTCCTTGATCGAGGCCACCGCCGCGCGCTGCCGGGGTGTGAGCTGCTCGCAGCTTGTGACCAGAACGCCATCCTCGCCGGTGCGCACATAGTCGGTGAAATCGGCAAAGGCAATGGCAGACAGCTCCCGAATCACCGCCTTGGCCACGGCCTCGGGATCCGGCATGCCGCGCGCTTCGTCAAACCCGGGCGGCGGCAGATCCCGGGCCTCTCCCGCGCCGGACGCGGGGCTGCTGGTTTGCTCCATCGTTGCCTCCTTTCCTTTGGTCCGCTTATCCGGACGGATGGTTTTGTATGATGATCTCAAAGCCCCGTCAAGACACTTTTTTTCCGACTATTTTCTTGCCGTGCCTCTTGTAACGGTCCAAATAATCGCCCTTTTAAGATACTTTTTGGGTGAAAAAATAAGTCCTGCCCGGTGCGTTTGCATTTGCCCGCAGCAACGTCCTCCCAACCCCGCTGACGCCCCCCAAAACCTCCCCTGCCAAGGGGAGGGGGACCGCCGCAGGCGGTGGAGGGGTCTGGTTGGACGACCGCGCGCTGCCGTTAGAGCAGCAAGCCCCGGAGAACGACCGCACGCCGCCGTTAGAGCTGCAAGCCCGGTAGTCTACCCCTCCGCCCCAGTGTGCGCTACTTGGCACCTCCCCTTGGCAGGGGAGGTTGCGCGCTCCCCAAACCTCCCCTGCCAAGGGGAGGGGGACCGCCGCAGGCGGTGGAGGGGTCTGGTTGGTCAACCGCGCGCTGCCGTAAGCGCCCGTAGTGGCGCATGACCACATGCGCCACTACGTATGCGCCTGCGATACACGCGCGCATTTTCGACAGCATGCAAAACCTCTGACATATCCAAAAACCGGAAACGCCCACAACGGCGCTTCGCGACGGGTCGATGTGGTCATCGACCCCTACGGGCTCTAAGGATCGTGGCGCTTCGCGACTGGCCGCTGTGCGACGCGAAGCTAGTCCCTTGGGAGTCAGCGGCCACTACGCGGGGTGCGCTGCAAGCCCGGTAGTCTACCCCTCCGCCCCAGTGTGCGCTACTTGGCACCTCCCCTTGGCAGGGGAGGTTGAGACGCGCGCGGAGCTGCACTCTGCTGGGACACCCCGCAGGGGCCCGGTGGCGATCGGCTTATCTCCCTTTCAGGATACTTGTATTATACCACAGATTTTCGTTTTGTCAAGACACTTTCTTGACTTTTTTTCAAAAATTTGCTATGATTAAGATACTCCCGAAAACCCGGGTTTTTCCGGCTTCGGGAGGATGAAAAATCTGACACAGAAAGGTGTTTTGAACATGACGACCGGGCAGAAGATCAAGATTTTACGGAAGAAGCACGGCTTGACCCAGACCGAGCTGGGCGAGCGGCTGGGCGTGCAGAAAAACGCAGTCAGCAAATGGGAGTGCGGCCGGGTGGTGGACATCCCCGCCGGCAAGATCCGCGCCATGGCGGAGATGTTTGACGTCCCGACCTCCTATCTGGTGGACGAGGACGCGGTCTACGTCTCTCCCAACGATGGCCGCGTGCAGGTCTCGGAGGAAGATATCAAATTCGCTCTCTTTGGCGGCGACGGAGAGATCACAGACGAAATGTACCAGGAGGTCCAGCTCTTCGCGTCCTTCATCAAAGCCAGGGAGGCAGCCAAAAAGAAGGAGTAAGCATGACCCAGGTTCTTTCCCTGTATCAAGAGGCGGAAGCGCGCAGGATCCCGTTGTTTCTGCGCGCGCTGCCTCAAACGGGATCGCTCTCGCTGCTGTCCGCCTCGGGGCAGTGCTACATCGCGCTTGACCCCAGTCTGAGCGACACCCAGCAGCGGGTGCGCCTTGCCCACGAGCTGGGCCACTGTGAAACCGGCAGCTTCTACAACCGCTACAGCCCCTACGATCTGCGCGAGCGCTGCGAGCACCGCGCCGACCGGGCGGCCATCGAGCGGCTGATCCCGGAGCAGGAGCTCGACGAGGCGGTGGCGCTGGGCAACACCCAGCTTTGGCAGCTCGCGGATTGGTTCGGGGTGGACGAGCCCTTCATGCGCAAGGCCGTCTGCCTGTACACCCATGGAAATCTGGCCACGGAGTTGTATTTTTGATATGAAGTATCTGATTATCCTCCTCGACGGCATGGCCGACTGGCCCATCGAGTCCCTGGGCGGCAGGACGCCGCTTGCGGTTGCCCGGACGCCGAATCTGGATTTTCTGGCAAGCCGCGGGATTGTAGGCCGCGTGCGCACGGTCCCCGAGGGCATGGCCCCGGGGTCTGACGTGGCGAACCTCGCGGTTTTGGGCTATGATCCGGCGCGGTACTACACGGGCCGATCCTCGCTTGAGGCCCTGGCCCGGGGCATCGACCTGCTGCCCGGCGACGTGAGCTGGCGGGCAAACCTGGTCACGCTCACAGGCGAAGGCCCGTTTGAGACGAAGATCCTCTCGGATTTCTCCGGCGGGGAGATCCCGGACGCGCTGGCCGCGCCCCTGCTGGACGCGGCGCGGCCCCTGGTCGAGCAGGCTGGCTTTGCCCTGCACCAGGGCATCAGCTATCGCAATCTGCTCCTCGCCCGCGGCGGCAGCACCGGCACGATCACCACCCCGCCGCACGACATCCAGGGCAGACCCATCGGGGATTATCTGCCCCGGGGGACCTGCGGCGCCCAATTTGCCCGGCTGATGGCGCAAAGCCACGAGATCCTCTCGCGCCATCCCCTCGTCCGCTCCGGGAAGACAACGGCAAACTGCCTGTGGTTCTGGGGCGAGGGCACCGCGCCGCAGCTTCCGGGCTTTGCGGCCCTGCGCGGCCTGCGCGGGGGCGTGGTCTGCGCGGTGGATCTGATCAAGGGCATTGCCCGCGCGGCCGGGATGCAGGTTCTGGTCCCGCCCACCGCCACAGGCGGCATGGTCACAGACTACGCCGCCAAGTGCGAGGCCGCCAAAGCGCTCTTTGCCGAGGGCGCCGAGCTGGTGTTTGTCCACATCGAGGCCCCGGACGAGTGCGGCCACCACAACGACCCCGCCGCCAAGATCCGCGCCATTGAGGCCATCGACCGGGACATTGCAGGCCCCTTGTTCGACGAGCTGACGCAAAAAGGCGAGCCCTTCCGCCTGCTGGCCCTGCCGGATCACCCCACCCCCTGCGCCATCGGCACCCACACCGCCGAGCCCGTCCCCTTCCTGCTCTATGCCAGCCCCGCCGCCGAAGCCGCACAAGCGCGCGGTCCTGTCCCCGGCGGCTCTATCCCCGGCGACCTCACGCTTCCCCCCCGCGGCGCGCTTGCCTACACCGAAGCCGCCGCCGCAACCAGCCCCCTCCGCCTCCCCTCCGGCGAAGCCCTGATGTCCCTCCTGCTCCGCTAACCCACAACCACGCCCCGTAGTGGCACCCGCCCCGTAGTGGCACCCGCTCCGTAGTGGCCGATGACCTCATCGGCCAGTCGCGAAGCGCCATTGTGGGCACCTCCGCTCTTTGGATCGGTCGGAGGTTTTGGAGCTGAACCTCCCCTGCCAAGGGGAGGTGCCCCAGCGCGCACGCTGGGGCGGAGGGGTAGACTACCGGGTTTGCAGCTCTAACGGCGCACAGTTGTTGTCCGGGCTTGCAGCTCTAACGGCGGCGTGCGGTTGTTGTCCGGGCTTGCTGCTCTTTCCGTGGCGCGCGGTCGACCAACCAGACCCCTCCACCGCCTGCGGCGGTCCCCCTCCCCTTAAAAGGGGAGGTTTTGGGGCGCGCAACCTCCCCTGCCAAGGGGAGGTGCCCCAG
>ONCN01000174.1:4070-6809 GCA_900316335.1 uncultured Eubacteriales bacterium
CGGTCATCCGACCTTACCCCTCCACCGCCCTTGCGGGCGGTCCCCCTCCCCTTAAAAGGGGAGGTTTTGTCCCGGGCCATCATTCCGGCCTGCACCGCGCCCGCCCGGATGCACCCCGTAGGGGCGGCCACTGGCCGTCCGCGGCAGGGACACCAAAACAAAACACGCCGATGCAAATTCGTACCCGATCGGGTTTTACGAATTTGCATCGGCGTGTTGCATTTCGGAGAATGATACCGCGGACGGCCATTGGCCGCCCCTACAAGGTCACGTGGACGGCGTGCGGTGTTACGGGGTGCCGGGCGCAAATCTTGTTTCGCCGAGGATGACGGCGGCGACGTCGGACGGGGAGATGGGCTGGGACAGGGCCCAGGTGTATTCGGCCCAGGTGCCGTCTTCGGCGAAGGCGGCGGAGCGCGCGAGCGAGCCGTATTCGCCGGGCGCGGCGGAGGCCTCGTGCGCGGGGCCGGTCAGGGAGAAGACGGTCCCGTCCTTGAGCTCCACCTGCGGCGTCAGGTCCGGGGTGTCGTCAAAGCCGGCCTGCTCGGTGCGGATCAGCACGGAGATCGGGCTCACGCGCACCAGCGTCACGCCCGCACCCTCGCCGGGCGCGGCGACGAGGTCCGCGTGATCCTCCAGGATGGTCTCGATCCCGGTGTCAAACAGGTCATAGTGGCGCGTTTTGGGGTCTGTGATGGTAAAGCGGATCTGGTCGCCCGCTTCGAAGCGGCCGCCGGTGTTGGTGATCAAAAACCAGGCGCCGGCCTCGTCGCGCTCCATGGGGATATAGCGCATTGCGCCGTTGTTGTACTCCCGCGCGTGGCCCTCGCCGCGGGGCGCGGCGTTCACGGCCTTGAGCAGGAACAGCGGCAGATCGTTGTCAAAGGCGATCTGCGGATCCCAGGCGGTGTCCAACAGGCGCTGGGCGTCCTCCTGCAGGGCGTCCACGCGCATCACGGCAAGCATGGTGTCGGGCGTTGCGAGCAGCGACTCGAGCCGGCAGCGGAAGGCCCCGGTCTCGGCGGTGGCGGTCTCGGGATCCGCCTGGGCGACGTTCGGCATGGATAAAAAGCCCTCGGCCATGCGGGCCTTTTGCTCGGGCGTGGCGTCCGGGACGGGGCGGATCTCGGCTGGCCGGGCCGTCTCCGGGGCGGACTCGGGCGGCGCGTAGGTCTGCACGTGCGGCGCAAGCTCGGCGCTCTTTGCGCCGAAGAACCGGTCAAAGCCGAACCAGCCGCCGCTGTAAGCGGCAAAGGCCGTGGCGCTCAGCAGCGCCAGCGCTGCCGCCGCGATCAAGGCCGCGCGCAGCGGGCGGCTGAGACTGCGGCGCTTGCGCTCGGGGTGGAGCTGCTGCGCCACGCGCCGGGCGATCCGGCGCCGAACCGCCGGGCGCAGGGGCCGGACGGGGATATCCATGGGGTCTGCATATTGCATCAGTTCTTCAAAGGTCATCGGCATGCTGAATTCCTCCTTCTTCAAGCCAGGCACGGATGGTCTGTCTGCCGCGCCGCAGGCGGGTGCGCACCGTGGCGGCGTTGAGCCCCATCTGGTGCGCGACCTGGGCGGAGCTTTGGCACAGGTCATAGGTCCGGTAAAAGATCTCGCGGTCCTGCTCGTCCAACTGCGCCAGGGCGCTGCGCACCAGCTCCCGTCGCCGGGCCTGGGCCAGCCCGTCCCAGACGGACTCGTCCACGGCCAGGGTCTGCTCCTCCAGCGGCAGCAGCGAGCGGCCGCGCCGAAGCTCGTCTGTGACCCGGTTTCGGGCGACGGCCCCGAGCCAGGCCTTGAGACTGCCCTGGATCCGCGCCCGGTTTTGCCACAGCCGGACAAAGACGTCGGCGGTGAGCTCCTCCAGATCCGGTCCGGTGAGCTGTCCCGCGCCGCGGTTTTGTACGATGGCGTAGACGTAGGCGCCGTAGGTTTGCATGGCAGTCTGCAGGGCAAGCTCGCTTCCCGCCCTGAGCGCACAAAGCAGCTCCTCCTCGGGCATAGACTCGCCTCCTTTTGTTTGGATTTCTATCAGCGCTGACACTCTACTAGACGAAAAAACCCCGCCGCCTGTTTCACCCTCCCCCCAAAAAAGCAGCCGCATTGCTTCACCCCGCGTCGCGCAGCGCCACGATCCTCAGAGCCCGTAGGGGTCGATGACCACATCGACCCGTCGCGAAGCGCCATTGTGGGCGTTTCCGGTTTTTGGATATGTCAGAGGTTTTGCATGCTGTCGAAAATGCATGCGTGCCTGTATCGCGGCGGTCACGTGCTGGCGCATGTGGTCATGCGCCACTACGGGCAGGTGCGTGTGTAGGGGCGGCCACTGGCCGTCCGCGGCAGGGACCCCAAAACAAAACACGCCGATGCAAATCCGTACCCGATCGGGTTTTACGAATTTGCATCGGCGTGTTGCATTTTAAGGAATTATACCGCGGACGAGCGATGCTCGCCCCTACACTGAGATACGCACCCCGTAGTGGCCGATGACCTCATCGGCCAGTCGCGCAGCGCCATTCCGGGCACCTCCGCTCTTTGGATCGGTCGGAGGTTTTGGCGTTTGACCTCCCCTGCCAAGGGGAGGTGCCCCAGCGTGCGCGCTGGGGCGGAGGGGTTGGCTGCCGGGCGTGATGCTTTTACGATAGAACGCGATCATCCGACCTTACCCCTCCACCGCCCTTGCGGGCGGTCCCCCTCCCCTTGGCAGGGGAGGTTTTGTCCCGGGCCATCATTCCGGCCTGCACCGCACCC
>ONCN01000175.1 GCA_900316335.1 uncultured Eubacteriales bacterium
GGTTTTTGGATATGTCAGAGGTTTTGCATGCTGTCGAAAATGCGCGCGTGTATCGCAGGCGCATACGTGCTGGCGCATGTGGTCATGCGCCACTACGGATCTTCGCGTCGTAGTCGCGAAGCGCCATTCCGGGCACCTCCGGTCTTTGGATCGGTCGGAGGTTTTGTCCCGGGCCATCATTCCGGCCTGCACCGCACCCGCCGGCAATGCACCCTCGTAGGGGCGGCCATTGGCCGTCCGCGGTAACAACTTCAAAACACAACACGCCGATGCAAATTCGTAAAACCCAATCGGGTACGTATTTGCATCGGCGTGTTCTATGTTTTTGTTGTTTCCGCGGACGAGCGATGCTCGCCCCTACGGCGGACTGTGCTGCTTTTATTCCCCGGCTGAGGCGGCTCTGCCGCCGCAACTGGGATTCTCAGCCATCGCCCTTACGTTGAGACACCTGCCCGGCCACTATTCCCGGCTGCGCAGGGTGACGGTGACAAGCTCGGGGTAGTTGTTGATGCGGATGGGGAAGGAGGAGTTGCCGAGGCCGCGGCTGACGATCATAACGGTGTGATCCAGGCGGTACATGCCGGCGGTGTATTTGGGCAGCACGCCCTGGCCGGGAGCGTAGAGGCCGCCCACCACGGGCAGCCGCCACTGGCCGCCGTGGGCATGGCCGGTGAGGACCAGATCCACCCCGGCGCGCTCATAGTGCGCGGCATAGTGCGGCTTGTGCGAGAGCAGGATGTTGAGCTCGTCCTCGGGCCGATCCTGCATCAGGGCCTGCAGCGTTTCGGTCTTGCCCTGCTGGCAGTCCACGCCGATCAGCCGGAAGTGGTCGGCGCCCATGCCCATCTCAAGCGCGCGGTTGCGCAGCACGGTGACGCCGGCTGCCTCAAGATCGGACAAAAAGCCCTCGAGCCGGGTCTTTTCCAGACGGTGCTCGTGGTTGCCCGTGACAAAGAAGGTGGGGGCGATTTTGCTGACGCAGGCGGCAAACTCCACTGCCTTGGGCAGGTTGGTGAGATAGGAGTCCATCAGATCCCCGGTGATGACGATCAGATCCGGGAGCTGGGCCTGGATGAGCGCCAGCAGATGGCAGTTGCCCTTGCCGAAGGTGCGGTTGTGCAGATCGGACACCTGGACGATGCGGTAGCCCTCCAGGGCGCCGCGGATCTTGGGCGAGCGGAACACATAGTGCGACGCGCGCAGGCGGTGGTTCTGGTCATACAGCACCGGCACCGAAACCGCCGCAGCGGTCCCCGCCGCCACCAGCGCAATGGTGGATTTTTTCATGCGGAACCTCCTTGCTAAGCTGCACGCCGCAGGCGGGTGCGCTCAAAATAGTATGGGAATGCGCGGGCCGCTTATTCGGCCTCCTCGCGGGTGACCTTTTCGATGGAGATGACGCTGCTGCCCTCGTCCAGGCGCATGACGCGCACGCCCTGGGTGGAGCGGCCGTAGATGTTGATGTCCGACACGGGCATGCGGATGACGACGCCGGAGTTTTCGATCATCATAACGTCCTCGTCCTCGCCGACCACGCGCACGCCGGCGACCAGGCCGGTCTTATCGGTCAGACCGTAGGCGACCATGCCCTTGCCGCCGCGAAGCTGCGGCAGCGTGCGCTCGCCGGTCTCGTCGGGCTTGAGGAAGGCCGCAAGCTCGGTGCGCTTGCCGTAGCCGTTTTCGGTGACGGAGAGCAGCGTCTTGCCCGCCTCAAAGATGCCGGCGCCGACGACCTCGTCGTCCTCGGCCAGGTTGATGCCGCGCACGCCGTAGGCGTTGCGGCCCATGCAGCGGATGTCTTCTTCTTTAAACAGGATGGCCATGCCCTTGCGCGAGGCCAAAATCACCTTGTCTGTGCCGCTCGTGCGCATGACCGAGATCAAGGCGTCGTCCTCGTCCATGGTGATGGCGCGGATGCCGGCCTTGCGGGCGGTGTTGAGATCCGCCAGGGCCAGCCGCTTGACAATGCCCTTTCTTGTGACCAGGACCAGGTATTCGTCCTCTTTGAATTCGCGCATGGTGACGCCCGCGGTGACGAACTCGCCGCTCTCAAGCGGCAGCACGTTGATCATTGCGGTGCCGCGGGCGGTGCGCCCGGCCTCGGGGATCTGGTAGCCCTTCTTGCGGTGGACCTTGCCGACGTTGGTGAAGAAGAGGATGTAGTCGTGGGTGGAGGCGGCGAAGATGTCCTTGACAAAGTCCTCCTCCTTGAGATTGGCCGCGTGGACGCCGCGCCCGCCGCGCTTCTGCGCGCGGTACTCGGTCACGGGCATGCGCTTGACGTAGCCCTGCTCGGAGACGGTGAACACGCAGTCCTCCTCTTCGATCAGATCCTCGATATCCAGATCGTCCTCCACGTCCTGGATCTCGGTCAGACGCTCGTCGCCGTACTTGTCGCGGATCTCGGTGAGCTCGTCCTTCAAGATGCCCTTGACCAGATCCATGTTGCCCAAAACCTCTTTATACCAGGCGATCTTGGCCTCGAGTTCTTTGTATTCGGCCTCGAGCTTTTCGCGCTCCAGACCCTGCAGGGCCTTCAGGCGCATATCCAGAATGGTCTGGGCCTGGATGTCGGACAGGCCGAAGCGCGCCATCAGGCGCTCCTTCGCGTCGTCATAGGCCGAGCGGATGATGCGGATGACCTCGTCGATGTTGTCCTGGGCGATGAGCAGGCCCTCGAGGATGTGGGCGCGCTCCTCGGCCTTTTTGAGGTCGTACTGGGTGCGGCGGATGATGACCTCCTCCTGGAAGGAGAGGTATTCATCCAGCACGTGGCGCAGCGACAAGATCTTGGGCTGGGTCTGGTGGTCGACCAGGGCCAGCATGTTCACCGAGAAGGAGGACTGCAGCGCCGTCTGGGCGAACAGGCGGTTTAAGACCACCTGGGGATTGGCGTCCTTCTTCAGCTCGATGACGATGCGCATGCCGTTGCGGTCAGACTCGTCGCGCAGATCGGAGATGCCCTCAAGCCGCTTTTCCTTGACCTGGTCGGCAATGCTCTCAACCAGGCTGCGCTTGTTGACCTGGTAGGGCAGCTCGGTCACGATGATGCGGATGCGGCCCTGGCCGTGCTCTTCAAACTCGGTGCGGCCGCGCACGATGATGCGGCCTCGGCCCGTGGCGTAGGCGGCGCGGATGCCCGAGCGGCCCATGATGATGCCGCGGGTGGGGAAATCGGGGCCCTTGATGTGCTGCATCAGATCCGCAAGCTCGGCCTCGGGGTTGTCGAGCACGCACAGACATGCGTTGATGACCTCGGTGAGATTGTGGGGCGGGATGTTGGTCGCCATGCCCACGGCGATACCGTTGGAGCCGTTGACCAGCAAATTCGGGAAGCGGCTTGGCAGTACCTGGGGCTCCATGCAGCTTTCGTCAAAGTTGGGCATCCAGTCGATGACCTGCTTGTCGATGTCGCGCAGCATTTCGTTGGCGAGCTTGGACATTCTGGCCTCGGTGTAACGGTAGGCCGCCGGGGGGTCGCCGTCGACGGAGCCGAAGTTGCCGTGGCCGTCCACCAGCTTGTAGCGCATGGAGAAGTCCTGGGCCAGACGCACCATTGCGTCATAGACCGAGGCGTCGCCATGGGGGTGGTAGTGACCGATCACGTCGCCCACGCAGGTGGCGGATTTGCGGAAGGGCTTGTCTGAGGTGAGGTTTTCCTCGTGCATCGAAAACAGGATCCGGCGATGCACCGGCTTGAGTCCATCCCGCACGTCCGGCAGCGCCCGCGCCACGATAACGGACATGGCGTATTCAATAAAGGAGGTCTCCATCTCCTTGACCAGATCGTTCGACACGATCACCTGATCCGGATAGAGTATATCCTCCGGCTTATAGTCGCGATTTTTTGCCATATTTTATCTCCTAGAAGTCCAAATTCACCGCGTATTTGGCGTTGGTTTCGATGAAGAGCTTGCGGGGCTCGACTTCTTCGCCCATGAGGACGGTGAAGGTCTGGTCGGCGG
>ONCN01000176.1 GCA_900316335.1 uncultured Eubacteriales bacterium
TTTGAGCTCGGGCTTGCCGTTGTTATAGTAGCGCTGATTGTCCGCGTCGTAGGACAGCTCGCTGAAATTCTTGCCGTCCCAGTCGCAGGCGCCATAGTACCAGCCGTCATAGCCCTGCTTGCTGTCAAAGCGCTCGGGAATGCCGGTACTGTTGGCGCGGTTGGGATCCGGCTCCACCTGATCGATCTCGGGCTGCGGCACAGAGCCGTCCCCAAAGCGGACGGTGAGCCGTCCGGCGTCCCAGGCGCTGTTCGAATCGGAGGAAATCTGGAAGCTGAACGCATCCCCGGCCTTGACCTTCAGATCTGCAAAGTCAAAGGGCAGCACGTTGTCGTTGCCGTCTCCGGCAAGGGCCTTGACCTTCTTTTCCAAAAGCAGCGTCTTGTTGTGCCAGATCTTCAGGGTCACGCCGTCTGGCCAGTCGGGGTTTGCATCCTGGTTGAGCAGCTTGGTATAGGCCGCCTTGATGCTGATGGTGCCGTTTTGCGCCACCTTCCATTTGATGACAGCGGAGCGCCCGTGTTCACCCGGGTTGACGTAGTCCCGCTTGATCTCAAGCCAACTGCTGTGGAAGTAGCGGTCCTCCGCCTGGTCGAACTCGGCAATATTGTAGGCGTTGAACGGCTCGTCGGCATAGCCGCTTTGGAAGAACCAGCCGTTGCTGCCCTGGGGGCCGAAGTCGGTGGCGACGTTGGCAAAATTCTGCCGGATCTCGGGCGTGCTCACCGTGATGTCCGCCTCGGTCGTCGCACCGTTGACGTCGATGACCGTGATATCAAACGCGCCGCCGTCATAGGAGGCGTTGCCCTCCGCGTCGACCACGAAATACAGCCGGTCCTGCACGGTCACGGGCAGTCTGGGGCTGCGGAAGGAAACACTGTTTTCACCCTGCTCGGGCGCGTCTACGTGCTCTTCATACAGAAGCTTATCGTTTTGATAGACCTTGACCCGCACGCCGTCGGGGAAATCCGGGTTGCCGTCATGCTGCTCGTATTTGCTGTATTTCACCCGCAGATCCACGTCTCCGTTCACAGCGGGGGTCCAGGAGAGGATCGCGTTGTGGTTGATGGACGGGTGGATAAAGCCCTGGCTGATGGACAGGTTGGGCGAGCTGCTGTCAATGTAGCCGCCGTCTGCTTCATGGGACACCGGCCGGGCCGTCCGGGGATCAGTGCCGCAAAGATAGCACCAGCCGCCCTTGCCCTGCTCGCCGAAGTCCGACTGGCTGTTGGCGTTGTTGTCCTTGCGCCCGCTCTCGGGAACTGCGGTGGGATACGGTGTGTTCACATCCCGGATGTCAATGTAGAGGCTGCCGCCGTCAAACGCATTGTTGCTTCTGGGGGACACCACAAAATACAGGCTCTCCCCTTCCAATACATCCACCGCATCCAGCCGGATCTGGGTCAGCAGCTCCTCGGTGGTGCTGATGGCGACGTTTTCCAGCTTCAAAAGCTCGCTGCCCTTGTAGACCAAAAGCTGCACGCCGTCCGGATAGCCCGGGTTTGCGTCGCCGTTTACGTTTTTGACGTAGGTCAGAAGCACGTTGACGCTTCCGTTGTCTGCCACGCGCCACTCCAAAATCGGGGAGGCGGCCTCAGAGGTGTGCAGGAAGCTGCTTTTGATCTCCAGGCCGTTTGCGCCCATCTGTGTATAGGCCTCACCGTCAAAGCGCTCGATCTGTCTGGAGCGCTGGGGCTTCTTGGCGTCGCCGTAGCGGTAGAACCAGCCGTTTGTGCCCTGCTCGCCGAAATCCTTGACGTTGAAGGCGTTGTTGGTTCGGTTGGCGTCGTCTTCAAAGGGCGGCTCCTGGTACTCCTCCAGTTCGAACGCCTCTGGCCAGAAGGCCGCGATGCGCTCGGCCTCCGCCGCCTGGTTGTGCAGGAGCGATCTGAAGGCGCCCAGCAGGGCCGCAGCCCCCAGGCCCACGACCACAGCCAGGCCGCAGCCTGCCGCAACCCACTTGGCCCGGTGGGAGAGCCGCAGGTTTTTCTTTTGCTGCTTATCTTGTTTCATACGCTGCCTCCTGTATCAGTCATAGACCGCGACGTTTTCCCACGTCACACCGGAATTGATGCCGAAGAGCTCCCAATCTGTGCCCTGCGCACGGTACATTCTGGCAGTCAGGGCAAGCTCGTCATTCAGATATAGGGTTGCCACACCGTCACCGATCAGGATCGTCACATGGAGCGTCTCCTGATTGGAAAAATCAAACTCCATCCAGGACTGGGGATCGTCCTCCACCACGTTTTCCGTGTTGCAGAACTTCACCAGGTTTTCCCCGGGGCTGAAGACGTAGCTCAGCGTGCCCACATTCTCCAGATCCGGCGCAAATCCAAAGCCAAACTGGCCGTCGCCGTCAAAGCCGCTGATATCCGCCTCGATCCGGGAGGTCTGCTCCAGGGCCTCAAAGCGGACCAGCTCATAAAGATCGCCGGCCATGGTATACGCGCCGTTTCCGATCTTCACGGTATCGGTAATCCGCAAAGGGACCGGCTCCGTACGGTGGTTCATGCCAGCCAGGATTTTTTCATTGACCACGGGCCGGAGCGTGCCGTCGTCGCGCTGCGCAAGCTGGTGGATCACGGCGTTGCCGCCCCAATCATAGTCGTTGGCGTCGTCATGCCCGATCTTGGTGCCGTTCCAGCCCACAAGATAGAGCCGCTCCCCGTCGGTCTCCAGCCGGCCGGCGTAGAAGCCGTTGCTGTCCACCGTGTCCTGCTCAGGCTTGCGGAAGGGGCCGTTGACCGACTCGCCGATCCGATAGTGGACCACGCGGTCCGGCCACTGGTCGGAAAAGCACAGATACCACTTGCCGCCAAATTCGAGCAGGCTCGGACACTCCATGTTGGTGGCATAGCCCATATCGTCCGAGAAGAAAATGCCCTCGTCCTTCCACTTGCACAGATCGGTCGAGCTGTATTTGACAATAACGCCGGTCTCGACCGTTCTTGTGACAACCAGCATCCAATAGCGCTGCTCAGACTCAACATAGAATACGTATGGATCGCGGAAGTCGTTGGCGGAATATGCCTCCGGCGCGGTAAAGGTGTCCTCGGGGTGCTTGGTCCAGTGGAGCATATCCTCGCTCGTTGCGTGCATCACCGCTTCTTTGGGCTCATAGAAGTCGTTGTGGCCGGTGAAGTAGGCATGGTACGTTCCCTGCTTGTCCTTGATGACGCAGCCGGTTCCAAGCGCGATGTCCTGATCGGTGGCATCTTCACCGTAGGGCAGCACAATTCCAAGGTCCTCATAATTCCAATAATCCTCGGTCCGGAGCAGTCCCCATGGATGATAGCCCAGTTTTCCGTCCCGCTGGTCGGCGAGGTAGAAAATGTTCATTTTCCCGTCTTCAAAGAAGGGCATGGTGTCGCCCACAAGCGCCTCCGACTTGGGAAAGACGACTGCCTCGTTGCGGTCAGCCTCTGCCTGCGGCTCCTCGGTCGCCCCGGGTCCGCTGCAGCCGCACAAAAGCAGTGCCAGGGCAAGCAGAATACAGACTGTTCTCTTCATGCAAACCTCTCTCCTTCTCGTTCCAGAGTGTCGATTTTACACAAAACTGTGCATTATCATCTTATCATATGCAACAATATTTTACAATAGCACACTGCAAATATTTTACATTTTTGTGCAGTTTTTTCATTTGCACAAACGCAGGTCCGCCATGCGGCCTGCCAATCGTCAGATCCGCGCAAAAAGCAAAGCGCTCCGGCCCTTGGAGAAGGGTCGGAGCGTTTTGCTGTGCGGTTATTCAAAATTGCGCTTCAGCTTTTCAAAGAAGGATTTCTTTTTCGGCTGGGCGGAGGGGGCGGTTGCGGTTTCGAACTGGTGGAGCAGATCCTTCTGCTCCTTGGTCAGGCGGGTGGGGGTCTCTACGACCACGGTGACGTACTGGTCGCCGCGGTTTTTGTAGCCCACGTAGGGGATGCCCTTGCCCTTGAGCCGGAAGGTGGTGCC
>ONCN01000178.1 GCA_900316335.1 uncultured Eubacteriales bacterium
CACCGACGTCAAGCCGGGCGACTACTTCGCCGACTCCGTCGCCTGGGCCGTTGCCAACGGCATCACCAAGGGCACCGATCCCGGCAAGTTCAGCCCCTCTGACACCTGCACCCGCGAGCAAGTCGTGACCTTCCTGTATCGCGACGTCGCCGAATAATTCACCCCGGGGACGGGGCCCAGCCCCGTCCCCTCCCTTAGTGGCCGATCTTCAGAGTCCGTAGGGGCCGATGACCACATCGGCCCGTCGCGCAGCGCCATTGTGCGCACCACCGGTTTTGAAACGGTCGATGTTTGCACAGACCATCGAAAACCGCGCGTATATCGAAGCGTATACGTGCTGGCGCATGTGGTCATGCGCCACTACGACGCATGTGCGACGCGCAGCTAGTCCCCTAGGAGTCATGCGCCACTACGGAATGCACCTATCCCGTAGGGGCCGATGACTCCAAAGGACTAGCTTCGCGTCGCACAGCGGCCAGTCGCGAAGCGCCATTGCAGGCACTTCCGATTATCAGAACGGTCGGAGGTTGTACAGACCGTCGAAAAACGCGCGTATATCGCAGCGTGTGCATGCCAACGCATGTGCGACGCGCAGCTAGTCCCTTGGGAGTCATGCGCCATTGGCGCGAAAGGCTTTCTTCGTTTTCCAAAACGACATATTGAGCAAGGAGGAATTGTAATGAACGCGAAAAAACTGTTTTGTCTGCTTCTTGCGGCCTGCCTGCTGCTTACGCTTTTGCCGGCGCAGACGCTGTTTGCCGCAGAGGATCAGACCTACGCGATCACCGCGCCCCATGTGGTGACGCCCGATCAGACCCGGGCCGCCGCGGGGCAGACCGTCACGCTCAAGGCTGACAAGACCATCGACTCGGTCGAGGTCCTGCAGGGCGAGCAGCAGGTCCCCGTGACCAAGGCCGAGGGCGGCTTCACCTTCGTGATGCCCGCCGGCGACGTTACGGTGAAAACCTACTATGCCAAGACCGCCATTGCGGAGCTCCAGGAGGTCCGGCAGCAGGGCAACCCCTTCCTGCCGATCTACGACTTCAACCCCGACGGCGAACCCCACGTCTGGGAGGATCCGGACAATCCCGGCCACTATCGGCTGTATTTCCTCAGCTCCCACGACATGGACAAAAACCATTACTGCTCGAACAACCATGTGCTGTACTCCTGCCCGGTGGAGGATCCCTTCAACTGGACCTACCACGGCGTGATCATCGGGCCGGACAACACCGAACATAACGACATCCTCTACGCCCCGGATATGGGCTGCGTGGAGGATCCCAGCTCTCCCACGGGCAAATATTACTACTACTGGCCCTGCAACCAGTCCGGCGGCCGCCAGACCATGGTCCTGCGCTCGAGCCGTCCCGACGGCAAGGGCGACCCGTTCACCGTCGTGAACTGGCAGGATGCCTCCCACAACCGCACCACCGGCAGCATCATGACCTTCGACCCCTCCGTCTTTGTGGATGACGACGGCAAGGTCTACGGCTACTGGGGCGGCTATCAGTCCAACTGCTCGTGCGCGCAGTTGGATCCCGCGACCAACTTTACCACCTATATCGCCGGCACCTACAAAGAGGATATGCTGGGCGACGGCAACACCAACGTGAACAACGGCGGCCAGATCTTCGGCTTCTTCGAGGCCTCCTCCATGCGCAAGATCGACGGCATGTACGTCTTCGTTTACAGCCGCCGCGGCACCAACGCCGAGCCCGAGGGACGCAACTTCAACCAGCTTGGCTATGCCTACTCCACCAGCCCCACCGGGCCCTTCACCTTTGGCGGCACCGTGGTTGACGCCCAGGGCGAGGTGCTCAATGCCTCCAGCCACACCCGTACCTTTGCCGGCGGCAACACCCACGGCGGCCTGTTCAAGCTGGGCGACCAGTGGTACATCAGCTATCACCGCAACGTTGAGACCTACGCCCGCCAGGCCATGGTCGCGCCTGTGGACATCACGGTGGATCAAGAGGCCAAGACCGTGAAGATCACCAAGGCCGAGGTCACCTCTGAGGGCTTCCACATCAACGGCCTGAACCCCTATGCCAAGGTCTCCATCGGCACCGCCTGCTACATGACCGGCAACGGCAAGATTCAGCCCCTGTATGAGCACGACGTGGAGTCGCTGCCTGTGATCAACCTGCGCGCCAACTCCGTGGTTGGTCTGAAGTACTTTGATTTCAACACCGAGGCGCCCAAGGGCAGCTCCTCCAGCCTGAACGTGACCTTGATCCCCAGAGGCGTCAACGCCACCATGCACGTCTGGCTGCGCCCGGCTTCCGACGTGAACGTAACCCCCTTTACCAAAAACTGCATTGAGCTTGGTCAGATCAAGCTGACCGCCGATATGCCCCAAGAGCGCACCACCATCAACATCGAAACCCCGCAGGTGGACAAGGTGGACGGCAAGTGGGGCGTGTTCTACTCCTTCTCCGACGTGTCCGGCAACAGCGATATCGCAGATCTGTACGATATGCAGTTTGAGTTCTCCGACCACGAGCATAAGTATGAAGACGTCGTGACCCCTGCCACCTGCCTTGCGGGCGGCTTCACCACCGGCGTTTGCTCCATCTGCGGCAAGAAGCTGGTCCACGACTACACCGAGGCCCTTGGCCACGATTGGGACGAGGGCAAGGTCACGCTCGAGCCCACCGAGACCTCCACCGGCGTGATGACCTATACCTGCAAGCGCTGCGGCGAGACCAAGACCAAAAAGATCTCCCGCATTGGCGCGACGGTCCCCGACGACATCGACTTTACCGATCCTGAGAGCGCCGAGCAGTTTGAGATCCGCAACTCCACCGGCACCGCCATCGAAGACGGCAACGGTCTGAGCCTCATCTGCACCCGTCCCGCCTTTGAGGACTGCAAGGAGCAGAATACCGGCGCGCAGGCCACAACGCCCGAGGACGTGGTGGTCGTGCCCGTTGAGGACGATTGGATCGCAACCTTGACCGTGCAGTTTGATACCAACGGCGCCGGCAACGGCTACTACCAGTTCTTCGGCTTCTACGCCATGGAGGGCGAGGAGTATCAGAATCTGGCCGGTATTCGCGGCGGCGACAAGGCCATGCAGAACTTCATCCGGCAAGACGGCACCATCACCCACCAGGATGAGGACGGCGTCAACTCCGCCCCCGGCTTTGACACCTCCGGCAAGACCTATTACCTGCGTCTTGAGAAGATCGGCGATACCTACACCTGCTTCCGCTCCGACGACGGCGAGACCTTCACCGAGATGTTCGCCTATGACAATACCGGCATCGAGGCCGACCACCTGGTCATTGACGCCTATACCGGCATGACCACGGGCTACAAATTCACGCTCAAGTCCCTGATCTTTGAGTCCCCCGACGGCCCCTCCGAGCCCGTTCTCGACAAGACCGAGCTTGAGAAAGCCATCAAGGAGGCCGAGGCCGTCAAGAAGGACGACTACACCGAAGAGACTGTGAAGGCCCTGGACGAGGCCCTTGCCGCTGCCAAGAAGGCTCTGGACGAAGCCAAGACCCAGAAGGAGCTTGACGACGCTGCCAAGGCTCTGAACGACGCCATCGCCGCCCTTGAGAAGAAGCCCGTTCTCGACAAGACCGCGCTTGAGAAGGCCATCCAAGACGCTGAGGCCGTCAAGAAGGACGAGTACACCGAAGAGTCCGTGAAGGCTCTGGACGAAGCTCTGGCCGCCGCCAAGAAGGCTCTGGCTGACGCCAAGACCCAGAAAGAGCTTGACGACGCTGCCAAGGCCCTGAACGACGCGATCAAG
>ONCN01000206.1 GCA_900316335.1 uncultured Eubacteriales bacterium
GAGCCGATCTCTTCCTTGTCGGCCAGCACGCACACGGCCGTATGCTCGGGGATCTCAAGGCCCAGCATCGGCTCAAACGAGGCCCAGGCGCACACGCGGTCGTCGTGGCCATAGGCGCCGATCATGGAGCGGTCCAGACCGATCTCGCGGGCCTTGCCGGCAGGGACCATGGTGAGCTCGGCAGACAGGAAGTCCTCTTCGATGATGCCGTATTTTTCGTTCAGCAGGGCCATGACAGCCAGCTTCACGCGGTCGCTGCCCTCGTCGTCGGCGATGGGCTCGCTGCCAATGAGGATGTTGAGCGCTTCGCCCGTGACGCCCTCGGCCAGAGTTTTCTTCATCTGGTCGGCGGACAGGTGGATCAGAAGATCCGTCACGCAGAAGCAGGGCTCAGACTCGTCGTCGCCGATGCGCACGGTGACCACGGAGCCGTCCTTCTTGGCCACGACGCCATGGATGGACAGGGGGATGGTGGTCCACTGATACTTTTTGATGCCACCGTAGTAGTGGGTCTTGAGATAGGCCAGCTCCGCGTCCTCATACAGCGGATTGGGCTTGATGTCCATGCGGGGCGAGTCGATGTGCGAGGCCACGATGCGGGCGCCGGCGTCGATATGCTCCCGGCCGATCACGGCGAAGATGACGCTCTTGCCACGGTTGCTGCGGTAGATCCGATCGCCGGGGTGCAGCTCCATGCCGGGCTCAAAGGGGACAAAGCCAGCGTCCTCTGCACACTCCACGGTAAAGGCCACGGCCTCGCGCTCGGTCTTGGCGGCGTCGATGAATTTCATGTAGCCCTTGCAGTAGCGGTCCATCTCCTCCCGCATTTCGGGGGTCAGGCGGTCATAGCCGTTTTTGGGCTTGCGCAGCAAAGCTTTGCGCAGTTCTTCGGTTCGTTCGCTCATGGGGGATTCCTCCTTATGTATCATAGTCAGGGCGGCGCTGGGCCGTCCGCAGGGATTTTGGTGTGATGGCAGTCTCGGCACAAACGCAGCCTCGCACGCTGCTGCAAACACCGACTCGTCGCCGTTGTTTTCCAGCACCAGATCGGCTTTCGATGCAAACCAGTCTGCACTTTTTTGCGCGCGGATGCGGGCCATGGCGCGCTCGCGCGAGATGCCGTCGCGCGCCATGATGCGCGCGGCGCGGATCTCCGGTTTGGCGACCACTGCGGCGGTGAAATCGCAGGTCTCGGCAAGTCCGCTTTCAAACAGGGCGATCGCGTCGATGACCGCAAAGGGCGGGGGCGTCTGCTCCCGCCCGGCGCGCTCAATGGCCGCCGTCACTGCAGCCTTCACCGCGGGGTGTGTGATGCTGCAAAGCCGTGCAAGGCCGGAAGGGTCTGCAAACACGCGGGCAGACAAAGCCGGGCGGTCCAGCACATGGTTTTGCACCGAGCCGGGAAAGGCCGCCTCGATGCGCGCAAGCAGGGCCCGGTCGGTTTTGAGCAGCGTGTGGTAGACCTCGTCGCAGTCATAGACCCGGCCGCCGAGCGCTTCAAGCACGCGAAGGGCCGTGGTCTTGCCGGCGCCGGTGGGTCCGGTGATGCCGATGGTAAACATACGCAGGCTCCTTTTCCGGTCTCAAGCCGGGGCCTCAGCGTCCACGATGTGGAAGCCGGCAGATTTGCGCAGGCGGTTTCTTGTGGCAACACTGATGCCGCCGCCTGTGGGGCAGCGGGCAAAGATGCGCTGCACGCTGCCGTCGTCAAGCGCGCGCAGGGCGGCAAAGAGGCCCTGCGACAGGCTCGCGGGATCGTCCTCGCGGCCATAAGCCGTGGGGTTCAGGCCTGCATAGCAGGAAAGCTCCTCTGCAAAGCAGAGCACGGCGTCGCCGGGGCGGAAGCGCGCGGCGATATAGCTTGCCGCAGCCGCGCGGCTGCCGTCGACGATAATGACCTCGGCCGCGGGGGCATAGTGCTTGTATTTCATGCCGGGGGCGCGGACCACGGCGTCCTTGGCGATCTCGCCGGTGACGGCGGGATCCACGATGAGCTCGCCCAGAAGCGCGCGAAGCTGCTCGGGCGTGACGCCGCCCGGGCGAAGAAGCCTTGCCGTCTGCCCGGTGAGATCCACAATGGTGGACTCTACCCCCACCCGACAGGGACCGCCGTCTACAACGGCTTCGATCTTGCCGTCCATGTCGTGCAAAACGTGCTGGGCGGTGGTGGTGGAGGGCTTGCCCGAGAGGTTGGCCGAAGGCGCCGCAATGGGCACGCCGGCAAGACGGATGATCTCGCGCGTGGCGGCGCTGGCGGGGCACCGGACAGCCACGGTGTCAAGGCCGGCGGTGGTGGTCTTGGGCACAAG
>ONCN01000184.1 GCA_900316335.1 uncultured Eubacteriales bacterium
AAGCGCCCGCCGAAGCGCCCACAGCCGAGCCCGAACAAGCGCCCGAGGCCGAGCCTTCCGCGCCCGAGACCGAGCCCTCGCCTGCGCCAGAGGCGGATACGCCTGCACCCGACGCCGGGCAGACAGACGCACCCGCCGAAGCGCCCGCACCCGCCGAAACGCCCGCGCCCGCCGAGCCCGCCGAACGCGAAGCGCAGACTTCCCCGGCGCCGTCTGAGCCCGAGCCTGAGCCCGAGCCCGAGGAAGAGGAGATCAAGCCCCTCAACATCCGCCGCCGGGACCCCGCCAAGGAGCGCCGCAAGCGCATCCTCAAACGGCGGCTGTGGATCGCCTTCAGCATCTGCACGGTGCTGCTGCTCACACTCATCGCCCTGTATGAGTTTACCGATCTCAGCCACGGGCTGTACCACTACTTTGTCAAGGTAGAGTCTTTGGAGACCTTCGACGTCACCGCCGACGCCCTGTCGCTGCGCCTGAGCGCCAACATGGACGAGGACGACTTCACCGTTTTGTGTCAAGACGCCTACGGCAACAACTTCCAAAGCCCCGTTGAGGGCGGCGAGGCGCACTTTACCGGTCTCAACCCCGGCACGCAGTACAGCATCCGGCTTGAGCTGCCCGGGGCGCATAAGCTCTCCGGCGTCACCTCCACCACCGTCACCACCATGCCCGAGACTGAGATCTTGACCTTCACGGCCACCACCGGCTCGCAGGAGGGCGCTGCGCTGCTCAACCTTGTGGTGAAAGACGGCAGCGCCGAGCCCGCCGAGTGGACCCTGCGCTACGGCGCCGACGGCGACCCGGAAAAGACCCACACCTTCTCCGGCCACAGCACCCAGATCACAGGCCTGCTGGTCGGCACGGAGTATACCTTCCGCCTGGTGGGGTCGGACACGCTCTATCTCACCGGCGAAACACTTACCACCTTCATCCCCGCGCGGGAGGTCCTGGCCGACAATCTCAGCCTCGACAGCCTGGAAGACGGCGTGGCCCATCTGAGCTGGCGCTGCAGCTCCCAGCTTCCCCAGCAGTGGAACGTCTCTGTCACCGACGCCGATAACCAGCCCCTGGAGGTCACGCTGGAAGACGCCGAGGGCTCTGACGACGGCTATCTTTGCCGGGCCTCGGTGTCCGGCGTGGTGCCGGGCACGGCCTATCTTGTCAAGATCACCGCCGACGGCCTGTTCCAGGGCCTGACCATGGAGATCCCCGACACCCTGATCTACCTCTCCGACTTCACCGCGCAGGCGGGCGAAGGGAGCATTGCGCTGAGCTGGGCCGCCAATCGGGAGCCCGAGGGCGGCTGGCTGATCACCAGCAGCATCGGCCAGGGCGAGACGCTTGAGCTTGCAGACACCGCCCAGGGCAGCAGCTTCACGCTCCGGCCTGCGGTTCCCGGCGCAACTTACCGCCTGTCCATCAAGGCAGCCGACGGCAGCCGCGTCACCGGGCACGACAGCGCCCAGCTCCAGCTTCCCGAGGCCGAGCGCTTCAACCGCCTGGGTCTGACCGGGGAGGGGACGACCATCGGCATGTATGAGACCCCCGACAAGGAAGAATGGTCCTACGACGATCTCACCGGCGGCACGGTAGAGCTCACCGCCGAGAGCAAGATCACCGTTCTTATCACCGCCGGCGGCGTGCCTGAGCAGAGCGACGAGAGCATGGATATCCTCTTCGTCACCCGCTCGTCCGAGGGCGAGATCCTCCACGTCAGCCGGACCAGCCAGACCTGGAACGAGATGTGGACCGGCGGCCGCTGGGGTGCGCAGCTCCCCTATATCCCCAGCCAGAGCGGCAGCTACAGCCTCACCGTCTACGTCGGCGGCCTGCGCATGGGCACCATCAACTACCAGGTCAGCTAAGCGCAAGGCCCCGCAGCAATACGCAACACGCCCCGGAAGCCAGACGACTTCCGGGGCGTATTTTGTTCAGACTGCGCCGCAACCGGCGCGGGGATGCGGTTATACCTCGTCCTTCGGAGGCTCCAGGCTGATGTTCACGTCCTGCCCGGACAGCTTGCCGCCCAGGGCGCCCAGCAGCAGCGACTTGATGTCGATGCCCATGCCGGAGGCAAAGCCCTCGGTGATCTGCGTGGTGGAGCCCACAATGTCAGCAATCAGCTTGGCGGAGTTGCCCTCGCCGTACATGGTGATCTTGTCCACCTTCGAAAGGGGCTCTGCCACGTTCCGGGCGATCTCAGGCAGGGCGTTCATGACCATCTCGATCACGGCGGCCTCGCCGTATTTCTTCATCGCCTCGGCCTTCTTGTCGATGCCCTCTGCCTCGGCCAGAGCCTTGGCGCGGATGGCGGCGGCCTCCGCCTCGCCCACGGCCTTGATGCCCTCGGCCTCCTGCTCCTTGGCGTACTTCACGGCCTCGGCGGCCACGCGCTGGGCGGCTGCAGCCTGCTCCTGCTCATAGCGCTGGGCCTCTGCGTCCTTCTGGCGGCGGAAAAGATCCGCCTCTGCCACCTGCTTTTGGCGGTAGAGCTCTGCGTCGGCCTTGGCGCGGATCTCGGCGTCCAGGGTCTGCTTGGCCACCTCGACGTTCTGCTTCTTCAGCTCTGCGTCGCGCTCTGCCTTGGCGATCTGGGCGTTGACCGTGGCGGTCTGGATGGACTTCTGCTGCTCCTGCTTCTGGATCTCATAGGCGGCGTCGGCCTCGGCCTTTTTGGTGTCGGCGGTGACCTTCAGCTCGGCCTGCTTGATGGCAAGCTCGTTTTGCCGCTGGGCGATCACGGTGTCGGCCTCCACGCGGGCGTCGTTTGCGGCCTTGTCCGCCTGCGCCTTGGCGATCGCCACGTCGCGGTCTGCCTGGGCCTTGGCGATGGCGGCGTTCTTCTTGATCAAAGAGGTGTTGTCCGCGCCCAGGTCGCGGATCAGCCCGTTTTCATCGGTGACGTTCTGGATGTTGCAGGACAAGATCTCGATGCCAAGCTTGTCCATGTCCTTTGCGGCCTTCATCATCACCTGGTCAGAGAAGGAGTCGCGGTCGGTGTTGATGTCCTTCAAAGACAGGGTGCCGATGATCTCACGCATGTTGCCCTGCAGGGTGTCCTGCAGCTCGCCTGCGATGCGCTCGGGGCGCATGTTCAAAAAGTTCTTGGCGGCCAGCTTGATGCCCTCGGCGTTGGGAGCAATGCGGACCTTGGCCACGGCGTCCACGTTGACGTTGATAAAATCGTTGGTGGGCACGGACTGCTCGGTTTTGATGTCCACGGTCATCTGGCCGAGATAGAGCTTGTCGAGCCGCTCAAAGAAGGGGACCTTGATGCCGGCGCGGCCGACGAGGATGCGGCCTTCTTTTTTCAGACCCGAGATGATGTAGGCCTGATCGGGCGGAGCCTTAACGTAGCCTGTGGCCAGAATGATCCCCACCAGGATCACCACCACCGCGATGGGAATGTAGGGGACGAAGCTTGCCAGGGACGTGAGCATGAAAATGGTCATGTTGGTACCTCCTTGTCTGTGTGTCGGGTGTGGATACGGACGGTGCAGCCGGCCTGCAGCGGTTGCTGCTGCTTTTGAGGGGAAAAGAAAAAACCCATGCGCAGACCACACGGCCTGAACATGAGTCTCGTTTTTCAAGGCGCACCGGCCGCAAACGCGGCGTGATGACGGCTTTTCAAGGCGCACCGGCCGCAAACGCGGCGTGATGACGGCGTCGCCACCCCATCCGGGGAACTACTCCCTCAAGAGCAGTATCAACTTGTAGCCTCATTATAGCAAAATTTCTACGCTTGTCAAGAGGGGTCGAAAATATTTTTTCTGGGTAGAAGGATGCCGCCTCTGGCGGCTGATGATGCTTCTCCGCTGCGCTCCGAAATGAGGTTGCGTCACTTCGTGCTTTGTTTTGAGGAGGGAACGGTGCAGTTTTACGATCCTTACCCCGAAGTCAATTGATTTGTCGATAAACCAGTCTCTTTCATACGATCACCGGCCATATTATATCGAGCATCATACGTTTTTACAATCATTCTTCATGTTTCAGTCTTAAGGTTTCAGTATTCATTTAGAAAATCCTGCCTCTGTTTAATGAA
>ONCN01000187.1 GCA_900316335.1 uncultured Eubacteriales bacterium
TGGGAAAAGATCAGCCTGGCCGGCGCCGCCTTGAGCCAGACCGACATCCGCGTGGACGACAACCCCTCCATCACCGTGGCGGAGATGAACGCCCTGTGCCGCAGGCTCGACAATCTGGGACTTGTGGTGGTGGACTACCTGCAGCTTATGACCTCCTCCGGCTATGGCCGCCAGAGCGACAACCGGGTGCAGCTCATCGGCGATATCTCCCGCTCGCTCAAGATCATGGCAAAGGAGCTCAACGTCCCCGTTTTGTGCCTGAGCCAGCTCTCCCGCGCAGCCGAAAGCCGACCGGACAAGCGCCCGCTGCTGTCCGACCTGCGCGAGTCCGGCGCCATCGAGCAGGACGCAGACCAGGTGCTGCTGCTCTACCGCGACGACTATTACAACAAGGAAAGCCCCGACAAAAACATTGCCGAGGTCATCGTGGCCAAAAACCGCCACGGCGAGCAGGGCACCGTGCGCGTGCAGTGGCTGCCGCAATTCTTCACCTTCTCCGATCTGGACGAGCGCCACGCCGAATAATTTTCCACCGATGGAATATAGTAAGATGGAACAGCGGGTCCTGGCTTTTATGAACCAGACCCAAATGCTGCGCCCGGGCGACGCCGTCACCGTGGCGCTCTCGGGCGGGGCGGACTCGGTTGCCCTGCTGCTGGTTTTGCACCGGCTTTCACCCACGCTCGGCATCCGGCTCACCGCGGCCCACTTTCACCACGCGCTGCGCCCGGTGGAGGCCGACCGCGACCGGGACTTTGTGCGCGCGCTGTGCGCCAGGCTTTCGATCCCGCTGTGTCTTGGCGGGCAGGACGTTGCCGCCTATGCCAGAGAAAGCGGCCGCAGCCTGGAGGAGGCGGCGCGCGTGCTTCGCTATGACTTTTTGCTGCAAAGCGCGCCGGGCAAGCTTGCCACCGCCCACCACCTGGACGACAACGCCGAGACGGTTTTGCTGCATCTGCTGCGCGGCAGCGGGCCGAGGGGCCTTTGCGGCATCCCGCCCGTGCGCGACCGCATCATCCGGCCCTTTTTGTGCCTGACGCATGAAGAGATCGTCGCGCAGCTCACCGCGTGGGGCGAGCGCTGGGTGGAGGACTCCACCAACGCGCAGGACGACTGCCTGCGAAACCGGCTGCGCCACAAGGTGATCCCGCTTCTGCAGGCGGAAAACCCCTCCTTTGCGCGCACGCTGGCAAGATCCTGCGGCCTGCTTGCCTGCGAGGACGCCTATCTGTCTGAAATCGCCGCCCGCGCCGAGGCGTCCTGCCGGGTTTCCGGCGGCTGGTCCTGCCGGGCGCTTTCCAGTCTGGACGCGGTGATCTTAAACCGGATCATCCTGGGCCTTCTGCGCGCGCTTGCCTTGGAGGATCCCTCTTCGCGCGACGTGGCGGAGGTCCGCCGCGTGCTTGCCGCCGCCGATCCTTCTGCGCGCGGCGTGCTGAGCGGCGGCTGGCAGGTGCTGCGCCGCTATGACGTGCTTGCCTTTGCCCCCGCATCTTCCAAAGCCCCGGCCCTGGGCCGGACCGAGCTTGTCATCCCCGGCGTCACCATTTTGCCCGATGATTTGGGCGAATTGCACTGCTATGATATGATAGCCCAAAGCGAATGCATCGTCAGGGCCAGGCAAACAGCGGACGCGCTGCTTTTGCCCGGCGGGACCAGAAGCCTCAAGCGGCTGATGATCGACCGGCGGATCCCGCGGGATCTGCGCGACCGTCTGCCCGTGCTTGCCGCGAACGGCAAGCCCGTGGCCGTGATGGGTCTGGCAGCAGACCGGCGATATCTCGCCGGGGCGGAGGATACCGCCCTGGTGGTGGAGTACCGGCCCGGCCCTGCCGGAATTCCCGCCCCGTGGGGCGGTCAAGAAGGAGAGTAGCCTTGAAAAAACAACAACCAAGACTCGGCGGCATGATCCTCTATGGGATCCTTCTGGTCGCCCTGGTCGTCAGCATGGTGCGCCTGCTCGATGCCAGCGGCAGCGCGAAGCTGAAATACTCCGAGGTGGTGGACCTGTTCACCCAGGAAAAGGTGGACGCCTTCCAGGTCGAAAACGGCGTGCTCGATCTGGAGCTCAAGGAGGCCTACAAGGGGCAGACCGAGCTCAAATACAAGCTGCCGGACTTTTCCGTTTTCTATCAGGATCTCAACGATTTGATCCTGGAGCAGCGCGAAAAGGGCATTTTAAAGGAATACGACTTTGTGCCGCAAAATGAGACGGCGGCAGTGCTGCTCAATCTGCTGCCGCTTCTGATCATGTCGGTGCTTCTGGTGGTCGTCATGGTCATTGCCATGAACCGCATGGGCGGTGGCGGCGGCGCGATCAAGTTCAGCCGGGCCAACGCCAAAATCGGCCAGAGCAACAAAAAGGTCACCTTTGCAGACGTGGCCGGCGCCGACGAGGAAAAGGCCGAGCTGCAGGAGATCGTCGAGTTTTTGCGCGACCCCTCCAAGTTTACGCGCCTGGGCGCCAAGGTGCCCAAGGGCGTTTTGCTGGTAGGCCCTCCGGGCACCGGCAAAACCCTGCTTGCCCGTGCCGTAGCCGGCGAGGCCGGGGTGCAGTTTTTGTCCATCTCCGGCTCAGACTTTGTTGAGCTGTACGTGGGCGTCGGCGCAGGCCGCGTGCGCGACCTGTTTGACCAGGCCAAAAAGATGGCCCCCGCCATTATCTTTATCGACGAGATCGACGCCGTCGGCCGCCACAGAGGCGCCGGCATGGGCGGCGGTCACGACGAGCGCGAGCAGACGCTCAACCAGCTCCTGGTTGAAATGGACGGCTTTACCGGCAACACCGGCGTCATTGTGATGGCGGCCACCAACCGAAAGGATATCCTCGATCCCGCGCTGCTGCGTCCGGGCCGGTTTGACCGCCAGGTCTATATCGGCAAGCCCGACTGCCAGGGCCGCGAGGAGATCCTCAAAATCCACGCCCGGGGCAAGCCCCTGGCCGACACCGTCAATCTCAAGGTTGTGGCCCGCGCAACCGTGGGCTTCACCGGCGCAGACCTCGAAAACCTGCTCAACGAGGCTGCCCTGCTTGCCGCCCGGAACAACCGCCCCTGCATCCTCATGGAGGATATGGAGGAGGCGTTGCTCAAGGTCTGGGCCGGCCCGCAGAAAAAGAGCCACAAGGTCTCTGAGCATACCCGCCGCCTCACGGCCTATCACGAGGCCGGCCACGCGGTCGCGGCCTGGTATCTGCCGCACCATGACCCGGTGCAGATGGTCACCATCATCCCCCGCGGCGCCGCGGGCGGCCTGACCATGTATCTGCCCGACGTGGACCAGGACGGCATGAGCCGCAGCGAAATGTTTGAGTCCATCGTCTCCGCGCTGGGCGGCCGCATCGCCGAGCAGCTTAAGATGGACGATATCTCCACCGGCGCGTCCGCCGACATCCAGCAGGCCACGGGCGTTGCCCACGATATGGTCACGCGCTACGGCATGTCCGACCGCCTCGGCACCGTGCGCTACGGCGACGACAACGAGATTTTTGTCGGCATGAGCTACGGCCGCACCAAGCCGTACTCCGAGCAGACCGCCGGCATCATCGACGAAGAGGTCAAGGCCATCATCGACAAGGCCTATGCCGACTGCACCGAGATCTTGACCGAGCACGACGATAAGCTTGAGCAGGTCGCGCAGTTCCTTCTGGAAAACGAGACCATGAGCGGCCGCCAGTTCAACGCCTGCATGAAGGGCGAGCCCATCCCCGAAAACGAGGCGGACTCCATCTTCGACCACTTTGCCGAAATGGAGCAGGCTGAGTCCGAGCAGCCCGCGGAGCCCGAACAGCCCGTTGCAGAAGAAGACCCCGACAAAGACGAATAATCATGAAAGCTGCCCGCCCTCCGGCGGGCAGTTTTTATACTAGTGTTCCGTTAAGCCTAAAAATGGCATGATCTGCGGCGCAGAATTCCGCCATACTTCGTTGTCGTCCTTGCCGGGCGTCAGCCCGCCTGCGAAAACCATTTAGGAAATGGTTTTATGCGCCGAATGCTTCCGGCATTCGGCGCACCGCATGAAATGCGGTGGCATTCGCATGTACAATATCTGAACATGCCAAGCATACTTGCTTGGCATCTGCAGCATTTGCCGCAGGCAATAAAACGATTTCATCGTTTTATTGCAGTTCAGTATGATCCGCAGTCTAAGCTTGTATTAAGCTTGGCGCGCTATACTGGCTCCAGAACCGCTTGAAAGGAGCATTTGTATGAAACATCCTGTATGGAACCGATATACGGCCCTGGCCCTGGCCGGGGTGATGGCGCTGAGCCTGCTGACCGGCTGCCAGAGCAAAACACAGCCTGCACAGACGGACCCCGCGCCCGAGACAAGCCAGACCGAGTCCGCCGCGCCCCAGGCCGCTGAGCAAACGCTGACCGGCCGCGTGACGGCCATGGACGGCGAGAGCCTGAGCCTGGCGCTCGGCGCGCTCACAACCACACAGAAAACCGTGGATCCGGAAAGCCTCGGCGGCTTTGGCCGGGGCGGAAGGGGCGGCTTCGGCGGTCCTATGGGCGGCCGGGGCGAAGGCAGCACCGGCTTTGCCCAGCCCGGCGGCACGACCCAGGACGGCGCCCAGGGCCAGACCGGCTTCCCCGGCGGCCAGATGCCCCAGACGGGCGACGGCCAGCAGCCGCCCGCAATGCCCGACGGCGAGATGCCGCAGACGGGCGACGGCCAGCAGCCGCCTCAGATGCCCGACGGCGAGATGCCCCAGACGGGCGACGGCCAGCAGCCCCAGATGCCCGACGGTCAGACGCCGCAGATGGGCGACGGGCAGATGCCCCAGCGTCCGGACGGACAGGGCTTTGGCCGCATGGAGGACTTTGACGGCACCTACACCGTGACCGAATTTACCGAGGACGGCAAGACCGAAACCGTCCAGGCGGACTCCTCCGTGCTCGCCTCGCTGCAGGTCGGCGACGTGGTCACGCTGCGCCTGGATGCGCAGGGCCGGGCGACCGAGGCCCAGGTCGTGACGCTTGGCGCGGATCTGCCGGACTTTCTCACCCTGGATGAAAACGGCAACGTGACCCTGAACGCCCAGATGGGTATGGGCGGCTTCGGCAAGGACGGCCAGCAGCGGCCCGACGGCATGGGCGGCTTCGGTGGCCAGGGCGGCCAGACGACCGGCACGAGCGCCAACACCCTCACCGGCAGCGAGACCAGCGGCAGCTTCACCGCCTCCGGCACGGATGAAAACGCCCTGCTGGCCGCAGGCGTCAGCGCGAGCCTTGGCCAGATCACCGTGGAGAAGACCGGCGATTGTACCAACACCGAAAACAGCGACTTCTACGGCGTCAACGCCGGCGTCCTGGCCCGCGACGGGGCCAGCCTCACCCTGGACGGCGGCACCGTGACCACCGACGCCAAGGGCGGCAACGCCCTGTTCTGCTACGGCGAGGGCACCACGCTCACCGCCCGCGATCTGGTCATCCGCACCAGCCAGAGCAACTCCGGCGGCATTGAGACCGCAGGCGGCGGCACCACCGTGGCCGAAAACCTGGATATCGAGACCCAGGGCGCCTCCGCCGCGGCCATCCGCTCTGACCGGGGCGGCGGCACCGTCACCGTCACCGGCGGCAGCTACGTGACCCACGGCACCGGCTCGCCCGCCATCTACTCCACCGCGGATATCACCGTGTCCAGCGCCACGCTCAACGCCACGGCCTCAGAAGCCCTGGTCATCGAGGGCAAAAACTCGATCACCCTGGAAAACTGCGACGCCTCCGGCGCGATGACCGGCACCTACCGCGACGGCGCGGAAAATCTGCAGGGCGTGATGATCTACCAGAGCATGTCCGGCGACGCCAACGTGGGCAAGGGCAGCCTCACCGTCACCGGCGGCAGCCTCAAGACCGAGGCGGGGGACCTGTTTTACGTGACCAACACCACCGCCGAGATCAATCTCAAGGGCGTGGCGCTTACGCTTGCCGACGGCGCGCTGCTTCGCGTGGCGGGCAACGACGGCAGCCGCGGCTGGGGCGCCCAGGGCGCCAACGGCGGCCGCGTGACGCTCACGGCGGAGGATCAGGCGCTCGAGGGCGAGATTGTGGTTGACGAGATCTCCTCGCTTCGCATGACGCTTTCCGGCAGCTCCGCCTTCACCGGCACCGTCAACTCCGAGGGCGAGGCCGGCACGGTGAGTCTTGCGCTCAAGGACAATGCGACCTGGACGCTCACGGGCGACGCGTATCTGTCTTCCTTCCAGGGCGACGCCGCGCAGATCCAAACCAACGGCCACCACGTCTACGTGGCCGGAACCCTCTTGATTTAAGCCCCGCTTTTGTGGTAAGATAGAAAAAACTCCGCCCGCGCGGAGTGCCAATGGAGGATCAGCCTATGAAGCTCTTATATGCTGAGGATGAGCGCAGCCTTTCCGAGGCTGTGGTGGACGTGCTGGAATACCACAAGTATACCGTCGATGCGGTCTATGACGGGCAGGACGCGCTGGACTACGCCCAGACCGAGGCCTACGACGGCATCATCCTGGATATTATGATGCCCCGCCTGAGCGGGCTGGAGGTGCTGCAGCGTCTGCGCCGGGCGGGCAGCCGCACGCCCATTTTGCTGCTCACGGCCAAGACCGAGATCGAAGACCGGATCCAGGGCCTGGATCTGGGCGCAGACGACTATCTGCCCAAGCCCTTTGCCATGGGCGAGCTTTTGGCCCGCGTGCGCGCCATGCTGCGCCGCCGCGAGGACTTCACCCCGGATGTTCTGAGCCTGGGCAATCTCACTCTCAACCGCCAGAGCTACGAGCTTCGGGTGGGAGACAGCGGCATGGTCCTGCCCAAGCTCGAGTTTCAGATCATGGAGCTTCTGATGCTCAACAAGGGGATCTATCTGTCCACCGAGGACATCCTCGTCAAGGTCTGGGGCTATGACACCGAGGCCGAGATCGGCATCGTCTGGGTCTATCTGTCCTATCTGCGCAAGAAGCTGGCAAGCCTCGGGGCCGACGTGGTCGTCAAGGCCAAGCGGAACATCGGCTACACGCTGGAGCAGGTCGTATGATCAAGACGCTGCAAAAGAAATTCATCGTCACGGCCATGATCGCCGTGACCGTTCTGCTCACAGTCCTGCTCGGCGGGGTGAACGCGGTCAACGCCTGGACCTCCGCGCGCGAAAACGACCGGCTTTTGGAGTCGCTGCTGCTCGACCGGCAGCGGCCCGTCATGCACCCGGGCATGGACCAATGGCAGACCATTGAGGACCCCGACGACTGGGAGGAGCCGGACGACTGGGAGGAGCCGGATGACTTGGAGGAGCCGGACGAGGCGCGGCCCGAGCTTCCGCCCTATGCGCAGCGGGAGGAGGGCAAGGACTTCTTCCTCGG
>ONCN01000084.1 GCA_900316335.1 uncultured Eubacteriales bacterium
CCGCGTTCCCCGCCCGGCAAAACAAGGTCACGCCATTGTTCAACGCTCTTAGACCATTTTGAGGTACATCTTTTTTCCTACAACAACTTGACACCGACGGCTTTGCATGAAGCATTGACACCGAAGCCGGGGGCGTGTATAATGAACATACGGGCTTTGGCCCGCAACGCGAAAAAAGGAGCGTAAAACATGGAGATCCATGAACGATTTGAATTGCAGGATTGTCCCTGCTGCGGCGGCCCCGGTCTGCTGGAGGAAGAAAGCGGCTGGTGCTGGTATGCCATGTGCCTCGACTGCGGCGCGCAGACCGCGCCGTTTGACTATCACACCCCCGAAGAGCGTGTCGAGGCCGCGGGCAAGGCTGCCCATATGTGGAACATCGGCAAGGTCATCCGCTCGGAAAACGGCGAGTGACGCTGCCTGGCACAAATACACACAACAAACAGAAAGGACCATGCTGATATGACCTATCCCATTGAGATCGCCGGTCTTCACCGGGAGCTTCCCCTTTGCCAGATCGGGGAGGATCTGTCCATCGCCGCCTTTATCATGCTGGGCGACGCCGAGATCACCGTCGCCTGCGCCGAGGCGCTTTTGAAGCTGGTGCCCCAGAGTGAGTATGACTATCTCTTCTCCGCCGAGGCCAAGAGCATCCCGCTGATCCACGAAATGGCTCGCCAGACCGGCGCTGAGAAGTACTTCATTGCCCGCAAGGGTGCAAAGAACTATATGCCCGATCCCATCCACGTGGAGGACCGGTCCATCACCACCGAGGGGCTGCAAAACCTGTATCTGGGCCGCGACGACGCCGATCTGATCCGCGGCAAGCGGATCTTGCTGGTGGACGACGTGATTTCCAGAGGCGGCTCTCTGCGCGCGATGGAAAATCTGGTAGAGCAGGCCGGCGGCACCGTGGTCGGGCGGCTGGCTGTTCTGGCCGAGGGCGACGCAGCCGAGCGCTTTGACATCCAGGTGTTGGGGACCATTCCCCTCTTCCACGCCGACGGCACGCCGATTGCATAACAAAAACGGAGCAGACGCGGGTCTGCTCCGTTTTTGTTATGACTCTTCCACCCATTTGCCGCACAGATCCTCGATCTGAAAGCGAAGCACCAGGGTCGCCGGGCCGAAGCGCCGGATCTCGGCGTCGATATAGGCCTCGTCGTCGGTGAACCGGCGGCTCAGACGGCGGCAGATTGCAAAGCCCGGATCCTCCACCGGTGTGATCCGCCCAAAGGCGATGACGCTGCGAAAGATCAGCGCCCAGTGACCGGGCTGGGGCGTGCCGTCGTCCAGCACGCAGTAGGAAGCCTTGTCACAGCGGAGCAGGGCGTCGATCTTGTGGCCGGCCCTGCCGCTGTGGAAATACAGGCAGCCGTCCTCCGGGCAGTAGTAGTGATCCATCGGTACGCCGTAGGGGTAGCCGTCCTCGCCGAGCACCGAGAGCACGCCACGGCGCTGGGTTTGCAAGATAGCAAGGCATTCCTCTTTTGACAGGGCCTTGTGGGGGCGTTTCAGCTTGGGGAACATAGGGGCTCCTTTCCCGCATTTTTTTGCGATTTTCGGAAGAATGTCCTTGACTCTGACGCTGTGTGATGGTGTATGATGGCAGCAGGAGGTGTTGATATGATGACCGTGCGTGAGGTCAGCCGGCGCACCGGCGTGACCGTTCGGGCCTTGCAATATTATGACCAGATCGGCCTGCTGCCCCCGGCTAAGCGGACCGAGGCGGGCTATCGGCTGTATGACGAGCGCGCATTGGAGCGCCTGGGTCAGATCCTGCTGTTTCGCGAGCTGGAGTTTTCGCTGGACGAGATCCGCGCCATTCTGGACCGGCCGGACTTTGACCGGGATCTGGCCCTGTCAGATCAGATCAAGCTGCTCACCATGCGGCGCGACCGGCTCGACGCGCTGATCGATCTGGCAAACACCCTGAGACAGAAAGGAGGCACATCCATGGATTTTACCGCATTTGACAAAACCGGCATCGACCAATACGCCGAGCAGGCTCGCGCGCGCTGGGGCAAGACCCCGGAGTATGCCGAGTACGCAAAACGATCTGCGCAGCAGGCCCCGGGCGAGGCTGAGCAGGCAGGCCGGGCGCTGATGGACATTCTCGCGGCCTTCGGTGCCTGGCAGGACCGGGACCCCGCCGAGCCGGAGGTGCAGGCACAGGTTGCCAGGCTTCGCGCGCACATCAGCGCGCACTTTTACACGTGCACGGCAAAGACCCTGTCGGGCTTGGGCCGCTTGTACGCGGCGGGTGGGGCGTTCACCCAAAACATTGACGCCGCAGGCGGGCCCGGCACCGCGGCTTACGCCGACCGGGCCATTCAGATTTACTGCCAAAACCAGGGGGTATAAGCCTCTGTCGGCAACGTCAGATCGTGCCGGGCCGGTCCTGGCAGAGATAGGATCTCAGATCGTCCATCGTCTCGGCGATCCAGTCCGCCCCGGCCGTCTCAAGCTCGTCCGGGGCGGCATAGCCCCAGCGCACCCCGATACAGGGGATGCCGCAGCGCTTGGCCCCGGCCACGTCATACATGGTGTCGCCCACCAAAACGGTCTGGCCGGGCTCGGCGCTGCAAAGCTCCATCGCGCGAGTGACGATCTGCCACTTTTTCTCGTTGTTGAGTCCCGGGGTGCTGCCCACGATCACGTCAAAGCAGGCCTTGAGCCCGGAGCGCTCCAAAAGCAGCTCAGCCATGGCCTGCGGCTTTGAGGTGGCAACGCCCAGGACCATACCCGCTGCGCGGAGCGATCCAAGCAGCGTATCGATCCCGGCAAAGGGCTTGCTTTCATAGACGCCCACGGGCACGTATCGCGCCCGGAAATCCACCACAAGCTGCTCGGCCTGCGCGCGGGTGACACCGTAGACCTCCATAAACTTATCCACAAGCGGCGGCCCGGCAAAGCAGCGCAGGCGGTCGAGCGGCTCTTGCCTGCCGTGCAGGGCCAGGGCGTATTGGATGCTCTTGGTGATGCCCTCGACGGTGTCAAAGACGGTGCCGTCAAAGTCAAACAGAACGGTTTTGTATCTCACAGGTCAAAGCCTCCCATCTGTGGCGCGGAGCGCCGCAATTCGATCTTTTCAATCTATTATAAAAGCCAGCGCCCGGCCTGTCAACAGGCAAACGCCGCCGGCTGCCGGGTTGTGACCCGGCAGCCGGCGGCGTCGTTATAGCAGCTCGCCGTGGATCTGCACGCGACCCCCGTCGGGGCAGCGTGCGTCAAAGGATGCGGCGCGCTGCGCACCGCAGTCCAGCTCGGCTCCGTTTTGCAGGGCGAAGACGTAGGGATAGATCACGTTCCACAGCTCGTGGCACAGGGGCGGGCACAAATCCTCCACCACAAAGGTGTCGCCCTTTTTGTGATAGCCCGCCCGGCAGTCGCTTTGGGTGATCGTAAGCTTAAGTCTCGCCATTTTGCCCTCCTGAAGCTGCGGCCTGCGCGTTGAGCGCAGCCTCGATCTGGTTGAGCGTGCCGAAGAAGCGGTGGGTCGCGATCATCGGCCCGAAACAGAGCGCGCCAAACACATTCCAGCCAAACATATGCCACCACGAGGTGTGCGGCCCGGGGATGCCGAGCTCCAACGCCTTTTGCTTGAGTTCCTCCGAAATCCGGGCCATCCAGCCAAGGGTATAGACAAACAGCGTGGGGATGCCAAGCAGATAGGCCACCCAATAGCGCTGGGTCCGGCGGCCCAAGATCGTGTCAAGCTCCGCTTGCAGGCCGCCAAATGGCATGTAGAACAGGAAAAACAACCCCGCGGTGAAAAAATCGACAAAGCCCAGCCAGAACCCGGGCCGATGGGTGTGCTTGTAGATCATGCTTCGGCCTCCAGCAGGGCGATGGCACGGCGGTATTTCTCCACCCGGGCCAGGGCGCTCGCGTCCGGATCGGTCAGGCGGCTGAGGTCGCTGTTGTGGCGCAGATCCGCCAGCTTTACCGCCCGGGCGATGGGATCATGCCGGATGGCGGCCACGTAGTCCAGATAGGGCACGCGTTTGTCGTGCGTCAGTAGCTTGAGGGCCGAAAGCGCCCACTCCGGGAAGCCCATCCGGGCAAGATCTTCCAGCGTATAGTCTGTGTCCTCCACCACGTCGTGCAGAAGCGCGACCACGGTGGAAAGCTCGTCCTCCTTCTGCTCGGCCACATGGAACGGGTGGAACACATACGGCACGCCGCCCTTGTCCAGTTGGCCCGCATGGGCCGCAAAGCAAAGGCGCATGGCCTTTTTGGTCAGATCCGTATAAAGCATAATTCCTCCGTTTCTTTGCAGGCGCTACGACGGGCGATGCTGCGCTTCGGCGCGATACAGGAAGGTGACGATCTGCGCGCGGGTGCAGGTGCCGCCGGGGGTGAAGGTGGCGTCGGTTGTGCCGGCAGTGACGCCCGCAGACGAGGCCCAGAGGACCGCCGGCACATAATAGGCCCCGGGTGCAAGATCGGCAAAGGGATTGGCCCCCTGCGCGTTCGGGCTGCCGGCATAGCGCCAGAGGAAGGTGACGATCTGCGCGCGGGTGCAGGTCTGATCCGGGCTGAAGGTATCCTGGCCGGTGCCGGCGGTGATGCCCTGCTCGACCGCCCACAAAACGGCGGTTTCATAGTACGCCCTGGCCGGAACGTCCCGGAATGGCATTGTGCTGCCCTTGGGGCTGGGCTTGCCCGCCGCCCGCCAGAGGAAGGTCACAACCTGGGCGCGGGTGCAGCCGTCGTCCGGGCTGAAGCTTGTTTTGGAGGTGCCGGCGGTGATGCCGCCCACAATGGCCCAGTCGATGGGGTCGTGCGCCCAGTGGCCCTTGGGGGGCAGATCCGCAAACACCGCGCCGGGGCAGTGCGCGTCGCCGTTGCAGGGCAGGGTCGGCGCAGGCGGCTCTGTCTTCGGGATCGGTTCGGTTTTGCTCTGCGTGGCAAAGGCGGGATCCAGGAACTCGGCGGTATAGGTGATCGCGCCGGGAGTGTCCTGGGTGGGCTGGGCGGTGACGCTGGAAAGGGCGGCCGCGGTCTCGGTCTGGACGTGCGCGGGGTCATGCTGACAAACGCGGCTGGCGGTGCAGCTCGTGTTGTCCTCAGACCAGGTGTATACGGGCTCGGCCCAGGCATGGCCAAGAGGCGCAAGCGTCTGGATTGTGCTGTCGCACACGGCGCCGCAGCGGGTGCAGCGTGTGAGATAGTGGACGCTGCCGGCGGCGGTGCAGGTGGGCGGGATCGTCTGTTCTGCCACAGGCTCGCCGGGCAGATGGCCCAGGGCGGGCAGCTCGGTATGCTCGGAGGAGAGCAGCTTGCCGCAGCTTTCACAGCGGGTGACAAGATCATAGCCGCCTGCCGTCTCACAGTCCGGCTCGGTGCGGGCTTGCTCTACCGGCTGCGACGGGGTGTGCCCCACGGCGGGCAGGGATCGGGATCTTGTCTCGCCGCAGCGCGCGCAGCGCTGCTCCATCCGGCCGGGTGTCTCGCAGCCGGGGGCTTCGGACACTGTGCCATCATCCCACGCATGGCCGAGGGCGGCAAGCTCGGTGTGGCTGCGCGAGAGCTCGGCGCCGCACACCGCGCACGTAACCACGGTGTCATAGCCTCCGGGCTGGGCACAGGTGGGCTCGATGCGGTTTTCCTGCACACTCTGCGCAGGGGTGTGGCCGGTGGGGGGCGTGAAGGCGTCTTCATACGTCTCCCCGCAGCGCTCGCAGGTGTGAGCAGCAGCGCCCCCGCTTGTGCACGACGGCGGCGTGACGGTATCGCGCCAGACATGGCCCAGCGCCGGGAGGATGCTTTGGGTGGACAGGCCGCAGCGCTCGCACACGTCGTATGCCGCCCAGCCGGGCTCGGTGCAGGTAGGGTCTTGCCCTTCGTGCCGGACCAGCGCGTGGCCCAGCGCCGGCAGGGGCGTGGTTTTTTCATCGGACCAGGTTTCACCGTCCAGCGTGACCTGGGCCGTGCTGACCCTGACGCCGGGCGCAAGGCAGGTCGGCGCAGTCTCACGCACGGTAAGCTTGGCGGGAAGCACAAGTGTGTGCTGTGCATCGCGCTGGCAGGTAAACACGGCGCTGGCAGAAGCGTCCGTCTGCCAGCGCCAGCCGGAGAGCCGGTAGCTGTGGCCCAGGGGCTGGGTCTGGACGGTGCGGGTCTGGGGCTGGAAGGGTTCTTGCGTAAAGAGGGCGAGATAGCGGATCTCGCCGTGGCCAAGGCAGGTCGCGGCGGTTTCTTCCCGGGTGGTTTCGACGCTTTGGGTGACGATATGGCTTGCATCCTGGGTGCAGACCGCCTGCGCGGTCACAGTCTGGTTATCCTCGCTCCAGGTGTAGGTCGGCTCGGACCAGATATGGGTGTGTACCTCGGGCGCAGATTCGGGCGAGGTGGTATACAGGTGGCGGCCCGGAACACGTTTGTACACGTCCAAGGGGCCGCTCACGGTTGGCAGAGCGCAGAAGCATGCGGCGCTTGGGCTGTACTGGAGCACATAGGACTTAAGCCGGGCGTTGGTGATTCGCAGCGCGCCGTTTGAAAACGCCATGCGCCACGCAGCGCCGGCAGAAGACGCATCCTCGGTGGTTGACAGCAGAACGCGGTTTGAAGGCAGGCACAGCATGGCAGAGCCGGTCTTCATTTTGAACGTGCCTGCGCCGGTCTCGTCGGGAAGGAAGGTATAGACAAGCTCCTCCGGGACCTCGTTGAGGAAGGCGCCGTCGATGAAATACTCCGCCGAGTCCTGGGTCACGACCGCAGAGGCGGAGGCGATGCTCGGCCCGGTGATCGCGGGGCTGGCGCGAAGCGCGCGGGTGGACTGATAGGTCAGCACGTAGTCGCCGCTCCAATCCGTAAGCGGCGCATCCACCAGCACAAAGGCGCCGCGGCTGACGCCGTCGTCGGGCGCATAGTAGCCATAGACCGCATAGAAGGTCGTGTGCGGTTGGGTCAGCTTGTATTTTGTGCCGGCCTTGATCAAAGCGGGAAGCTGGGCGGTATCCTCTGCAAGCTGCTGGGTACTCCAGCCGAGGAAGTGGTAGACGTATCGGTCACAGGCAAGCTCGCCCTCCGGCTGCGGCAGGGTGACGATGTCGCCCACATAGCCTTGGATGTCGGCTGCAAGATGGCCCTCGCCCGTGCAGAATTGCAGGCAGGAGGGCGTTCTTGCCTGCATCACAAGCCGCACCGCGCAGGGCGACTTTAAGTCAAAGCACAGCGTATCGCCCTGGCGCTCGGCGGTCACGTCGCCCTGCGTGATCTCCCAGTCGGAGAAGGTGAAGCCAACGTGGGGCGTCACGTAGAGCTTGTTTCGCACGATCTGCACGTCCGCGCTGCCCGCAGGCTCCACGGTCGCCTCGATGGGATGGGCCGGGTGCAGCTTCCAGACCGAGAGGACCTGCTGGCCGTCAGTCAGGTGCGCTCTGCCCGGATAGGGGTCCTGGGAGGACACGGCAATGGGATAGGCCGCATATTTTCCCTCTTTGTGGGGGTCCGGGCAGCCGACGATCTGCTTCATCCGCTCGGCTGCCTCGCCCACGGTTTTATCTTCAAGCAAGCTCTGGCAGAGGCATGCGCGGTAGCCGTGGTCGGTGTCGGTGACGACCGCCTCGGAAAAGCCGATCATCGCCTCAACGCCCTTTTGCCGCAGCGGGGCGTACATCCCTTCGGTCTCCATGCCGCAGCAGAAGCCAAGCCAGATCATGCTGTTGGGCGCCTTGCTCTGCATATGGTTGGCGATGCAGGTGCCGTCCACACAGTAGTAGGTCTCATCAAAATCCTCCGAGGGGCCGGAGTAGAACGCATGGTAATAGGTGCCGTAAGGTCCCGTCACGGGGACCTGGTCGGCGGCGGTGACACCCTCGTCTGTGGGCAGGCAGATATAGGAGCTGTTTGCCCGGGTGCCGTGGTCGGAGCCCATTTCATAGTCCGTCATGCCATGCGAGTTGATCAGAAGAAAGCCGCACTGGGAGATCACCTTGGCCAGATTGTCCACGGTGGCGGTCGGCGCGGTATAGACCTGCAGCGAGCCGCCGGTACTCTGCGCGATCTGCTCGCCCTCGGCGATGCACTGCTCGGGGTAAAAATAGTAGGAGCCGGAATAGGGAATAAACACGCCTACGTCCCGGTTGTCCGGCACGGCATTTGCATCCGGCAGCACCGGGCCCGGGGCTGCGGCTTGCACGGTATCGGCGTTTTTGTCGCGGATCCTGGCGCGGAAGGACGGCGCGTAGCCGTTGGCGCGGCCATCGGTGGTACGCCAGAAGAAGAAGTCGCCGTGCCGCTCGAGGCTGCCGGGCACATAGTCTTCGGCGGTGCAAACGGCCTGGATCATCTGCTCGCCCCGGCTTGCATAGAGCGCGGCGCGACCCTCCACCGTCTGCGCGGCGGCTGTCTCGTCGGCGAGGCTTTCGATTGCAAGAAGACGGTCCCAGCTCTTCCCGCCTGCGGCAGACACGCGCGGCACAGAGAAAAGCGAGCCTGTTGCAAAGGCAAGCGTAAGCAGCAGACAGATCCAACGTTTCATATTCGGCATCCTCCCGATCGGGTCCGGCTTGGACCACGTTATTATGTATAGGCTAGTCCTCCTGCAGCAGATAGCGCAGCATCTGCTCGGGATTGTTGAGAAATTGCTTGGTGATCTGATAGTGCTCTGTCTCCCGATAGGTGGTATCCTGCATGCCGCGCTCGTCAAACAGCTTGATCCGCGCGCCGGGGCAGGCCATCAGAATTGGGGAATGGGTGGCAAGGATAAACTGGGCGTCCTGCTCGACCAGATCGTGGATGGCGACCAGAAGCGACAAAAGCCGCTGGGGGGACAAGGCCGCCTCCGGCTCGTCGAGCAGATACAGGCCGTTGCCCGTAAAGCGGTTTTTGACCAGAGACAAAAACGCCTCGCCGTGCGACTGGCGGTGCAAAGACCGCGCGCCATAGCGTGTGAGCAGGCTCCCGCTCTGGTCGAGATAGGTCGAGGTGTTGTAAAAGCTCTCGGCGCGCAGAAAAAAACCGTCTTTGGGCCACGCTGCGCGCACCGGCGTCAGCAGCTCCCCCAGCTCGGAGTGGGAGTCCATGGTGGAAAAGCTGTGCTCCCGTCCCCCGCCCTCGGCATTGAAGCCCATGGCCACCGCAATGGCCTCAAGCAGAGTGGATTTGCCGGAGCCGTTTTCGCCCACAAATATGGTGACAGGGGCGGAGAAGTCCATGCGCCCGTCTTGCAGGAGCTGCCGTACGGCGGGGATCTGGCAAAGATACGCGTCGCGCTGCGGCGCCTGCTTGAGCAAAATACCGCGCAGATAGATCATGGCGCCGCTCTCCCCTGCCCGGGCGCGTCCGGGGCTGCAAGCCTGGTTTGCAGCAGCGC
>ONCN01000140.1 GCA_900316335.1 uncultured Eubacteriales bacterium
TCAGCCACGGCGCGTGTGATCGACTGACGGATCCACCATGTGGCATAGGTGGAAAACTTATAGCCCTTGGTATAGTCGTATTTTTCCACCGCCTTTAAAAGCCCAAGATTGCCCTCCTGGATGAGGTCGAGAAGCTGCATGCCGCGGCCAAGATAGTGCTTGGCCACAGAGACCACCAGACGAAGGTTTGCCTCGACCATACGCTTTTTCGCGTCGGCATCCCCTTCGCTGATCCGCTTTGCAAGCTCCAGCTCCTCCTCGGTGGTCAGAAGCTCAATTTTGCCGATCTCCTTGAGGTACATTCGCACGGGGTCGCCCATCGCGGTCTCTTCGCCTGCCTCCTGCTCAGGTAAAACGTCGGGGACCTCATCGGCGATCTGCGCAAGGTCGCTGTCGTCCGGAAGCAGATCATCCGCTGCGCCGATGAGCTCTACCACATCGGAAACATCGATCTCGATCCCTGCTTTTTCCAGCAACTCATAGACCTGGTCGGTCTTGGCGTCGTCGGCGTTGATCGCATCGAGCGTATTGAGCAATTGTTTGGAGGTCACCTTGCCGGTTTTTTTACCTTCCTCCAGCAATGCTTTGAGCTTTTGGTGCATTTCGGTTTGTTCGATTTGTTCCATGTTACTGACCTCCGTATCCTTTTTTTCGTTTCAGACGCGCCTGCAGATCCATGAGCGCGTCCTGGGAAAGATTTTGCTGTGTCTTTTGAGATTGTTCCCGGATCACACTGAGGTAGTCGGAGAAGGCCGCCTCGCTGACGAGAGCATCCTGCTTTTGTGCCACCGCGGACAGATGGGTCAGCTCGTCAGGCGTAAAGTCCTCGAGGACGGCCAGGCTGACCTGCAGGCCGCGCTCGTGGCGGTCTCTGAGCTCGTCGAAGGCGCGGCCGAGTACCGGCACGGAAAACTGGCTGCCGGTCAGATCGCCGGCCTGGTCGAACAGGGCGGGCTCGCGCAGGACCTGGTAGAGGATCCCCTCCTCTGCTGCCGCGGAGCGCACGTTGTCGTAGCGGATGGACCGGACCTTTGGCTGGATTGCCGCGGCGGGAGACAGAAGCTGCTGCTCGCGTCGCCGCTCTGCCCGGTTGGTCCGTTTTTTATAGGCCCGGGAGACCTCCATCTTCATGGCCTCAAGGCCAATACCCACGGCCTGCGCAGCACGGCCTGCGTAGACCTCCCGCTCCACAGCGTTTGGAAACGTCGCAATAAGCTGGGCTGCCTTTTGCAGAAACTCCACCTTTTGCTCGTCTGAGGTCAGATCGTACTGCCGCTGCAGGGTCTGCAGGCGGTACTCCGCCTGGTTCTCCGAGCCTTGGAGCAGTACGGCGAAGCGGTCTGCGCCGAATTTTTTCAGATACTCGTCCGGGTCCTTGGCCCCCTCCATGCGCAGGATCTTTACCTGGATTCCGGCCTTTTCCAGCATGGGAATGGCGCGCCGTGTGGCGTCCTGGCCGGCAGCGTCGCTGTCATAGGTGAGGACCACCTGCTCGGTATACTTGCTTAAAAGGTTGACCTGCTCTTCGGTAAGGGCCGTGCCAAGCGAGGCCACAGCGCAGTCGAAGCCATATTGGTGCAGGGTGATGGTGTCCATGTAGCCTTCACAGAGAATGATACGGCCCTGCTTGGACTTTTTGGCAATATTGAGGGCAAACAGATTTTTCCGTTTGTTGAAAATTCCGGTTTCAGGGGAGTTGAGGTATTTGGGCTTGCTATCGTCCATGACACGGCCGCCGAAGGCGATCACATTGCCCCGCAGGTCAATGATGGGAAACATCACCCGGTTGCGGAACTTGTCATAATAGGAGGTTTTTCCGTTTTTCTCTCGCGAGACAACAAGGCCTGCGTCCATAAGCTCCTGCCGGGTATAGCCGCGGCGGATCATCTCATCGGTGAGGGCGGTCCATTGGTCCGGCGCAAAGCCAAGGCCAAAGCGCGTCACCGTGGATTTGGACAGGCCTCTTTGGGTAAGATACTGTCGGGCCTGCTTTCCCTGGTCGGACATCAAGGTCTCATGGAAAAAGCGAGCAGCTTCGCGGCAGAGCTTCCACAGCCGCTCTTGCGCTTTGTAGCGGCTTTGGTACTGTTCGTCCTCGGGAACCTCCATCCCGACACGCTTGGCCAAAAACCGAACGGCGTCGGGATAGCTGAGATTTTCGATCTCCATGATAAAGTTGATGACGCCGCCGCCCTTGTGACAGCCAAAGCAGTAGTAGATCTGCTTGTTCGGCGCAACCGAAAAGGAGGCCGTCTTCTCTCCGTGGAAGGGGCAAAGGCCAAAGTAGTTGGCGCCGCTGCGCTTGAGCTGGACGTACTGCCCGACCACGTCCTCAATGGGATTGCGGGCAACAAGATCGTCAATAAAGGATGGGGGAAATGCCAAGACAGGGCCTCCTTTCCAAGGGATATCTCTGCGTTCGGCCCGAAGCGATTACCGCAAAGACCAGGCGGTGGGGACAAAGATCTCTTCAAACTTGTACACCGCGTATTTGTCGGTCATACCCGCTACGTAGTCGCACACCACGCGGCTGATCCCGTCAAAATCGAGCTGGGGCTGGAAATCCGGCGGAAGCTGCTCCGGGTGTGCCATATAGTGCTTATACAGCTCCTGGATGATCCGCTTGGCCTTGGACTCCTCGCCCTTGGCAACAGGATTGCGGTAGACCCGCTCAAACATAAAGGCGCGCAGCTCCAGCATGGCGGTCTCAACGGCGCGCGTCATGGTGATGGTTGGGCTGTCTTGCGAGGCAAGGACCAGATCCTCCACCAGCGTGTTGATCCGCTCGGAGTGGGTATGGCCCAAAACCTCTGCTATTGCGCTGGGAATATCCTCGTTTTTCAGGATACCGGCGCGCATGGCGTCGTCGATATCGTGGTTGATGTAGGCAATGCGGTCGGCATAGCGCACGATCTGCCCTTCTAAGGTTTCGGGCAGCTCGGGGCCGGAGTGGCAGAGGATGCCCCTTCGCACCTCATAGGTGAGATTGAGGCCCTGGCCGTCCTTCTCGAGTTGATCCACCACCCGAAGCGACTGCTCGTTGTGGCGGAAGGGATATCCCAGCACCTCAGTATCCTCGTTCAGCCGCAGGGCGCGGGCTGCGGTGCGGGCAATGCGGGTCACCTCCAGGGTGTGGGTCATGCGGGTGCGGTAGTGGTCGCCCTCGGGCTGGAGAAAAACCTGGGTCTTGTGCATCAGCCTTCGGAACGCACGGCTGTGGAGGATGCGATCGGTATCCCGCTGATAACAGGTCCGATCCTCGCGCTCTTCCTCGAAGACGTTCCGCCCCCGGGTATAGAGCGCCTTAGCGGCACGCGCACTCAGGCGCGTCAGCTCCTCCTGCTCCTGGAACTGTCTGAAATTCATGGATGCACCCGCTTTCCTGCTTCTAGGATAATAATACGCGAAAAAGCTGTAAAATCCTTTTATCCGCCCTGGTTTTTTCAGGTTTTTTTCGGAAACGCCCGATACTCCTCCCCGACAACCACGCCGCGCACCCGTCCGGCGGTCACGTCCACCACCCGGTCGAGGAAGGCCTGCTCATTCTGCTTGGGCAAAATGAGGTGCAGCAGGATATCCGCGGCGTATTCCGTATCCAAAATCTGGGCGTCATAGCGGGCAGACTCTTTACTCAGGCGCTCATAGAGGTTATAGGGCAAAATCAGATCCACGCGGCTCCAAAGCTGCTTCACAGAAATACCCGCAGCCTGGATTGCGTCCTTTGCTGACTTCCCATAGGCCCGGACAAGGCCGCCGGTGCCGAGCAATGTTCCGCCAAAATAGCGTGTCACCACGCAGAGCACGTTCTCAAGTCCCGCCCCGCGCAGCACCTCCAGCACGGGCATGCCGGCTGTTCCCTGGGGCTCGCCGTCGTCCGAGTAGCGGGTGGGCCCGCCGTGGATGATATAGGCATACACGTTGTGGGTGGCGTCCCAGTGCTTTTGGCGCATCTCTTTGAGATAGTACAGCGCCTCCTCCTCGGTTTCACAGCAGAAAATCCTGCCGATGAACCGGGAGCGTTTTTCCACAAACTCCGCCTTTGCGTCGGCGGTCGGAACCAGATATGCTTCCATCAGTGTACCTCGTAAGGGGCCAGCCGCCCCAGAATGACCTCGTCACAGATGGCCTCGATCTCGATGCCCTCGGTCTTGTACTCGCAGCGAAGGACCTGCGCAGAGCTGTGGAGGGTGTCGATCTGGCCGGCCATGGCGTACGGCAGCAGGAAGACTGCGCGCCGGTTCTTTTTGCAAAGCTCGCGCTCAAGCACAGCGAAGAGGCGGTCGATCCCATCTCCGGTTTTGGCGGACAGGGCAACGTTATGCTCCCCCACAGGCAGCGCCTCGGGAGAAACCAGATCCGCTTTGTTGTACACGCGAATGACCGGGGCCTCGGGGCGTGCAAGCTGCGCAATGAGCTTGTCCGCCACGGCGATGTGGTCCTCCCGATCGGGATCGGCTGCGTCGATCACATGGAGCAGAAGATCTGCGTATTCGAGCTCTTCCAGCGTTGCTCGGAAGGCCTCCACCAGGTGATGGGGCAGCTTTGCGATAAACCCCACGGTATCAGACAGCAGAACCGTAAGCTGGTCTGAGACCACAAGCTGACGGGTGGTGGTATCCAGGGTGTCAAACAGGCGGTCGTTTGCCGGGATCCCGGCACCCGTGAGCCGGTTGAGCAGCGTGGATTTGCCGGCGTTGGTATAGCCCACGATCGCCACCACGGGGATGCGGTTCTTCTGACGGCGGCGGCGCTCGACGGAGCGGAGCTTGCGCACGCGGTCAAGCTCCTCCTCAAGCCGGTCGATGCGGCTGCGGATATGGCGCCGGTCGGTCTCGAGCTTGGTTTCGCCCGGGCCGCGGGTGCCGATGCCGCCGCCAAGCCGGGACATTGACTTGCCCATGCCCGAGAGCTTGGGCAGCAGATATTTATACTGAGCCAGCTCCACCTGGAGCCTGCCCTCGGCGGTCTTGGCGCGCTGGGCGAAGATGTCTAAAATCAAGGCAGAGCGGTCCAGGACCGTTGCCCCGGTGATATCCTCGAGCGCGCGGATCTGACTGGGCGAGAGGTCGTTGTCAAAGACGACCATGTCCGCCTCGTGCAGCCGCAGCAGATCCTGGATCTCCTGGGCCTTGCCCTCACCCACAAAGCTGTGGGGATCCGGCGCGTGGCGGTTTTGCAGCACCTTGGCCACGCACACACCGCCGGCGGTTTCGAGCAGCGCCTCCAACTCGTCGAGCGTCTGCTCGGTGGCCTGCTCGGCGGGCTTGAAGCAGTCGGCAGAGAGCCCCGCCAAAACTGCGCGTTCGATCTTATGTTCTTCCATTGGTTCTCCTTTCCCTTGCGGTGCGGGAGGCGGAACGCAGAAAAAAGCCCGCACCAAGTTCAGGTGCGGGCTTTGGCGTTCTTACTTCAGGCCGTATTTCTTGTTGAAACGATCAACACGTCCACCGGTGTCAACCAGCTTCTGCTTGCCGGTGTAGAAAGGGTGGCACTTGGAGCAGATTTCAACCTTGATGTCTCTCTTGGTAGAGCCGGTCTCGATGATCTCGCCGCATGCGCATCTGATTGTGGTCTGTTCGTACTTGGGATGGATACCTTCCTTCATTTCAGTTCACCTCTTTCTAATATGTCGTAAAGGGGCATAAATCCCCCTGATTTTCAATCAGCCAGAATATATTAGCACAACTCCTTTGATTTTGCAAGTGTTTTTTTCAGAAATTTGAAAAAAATTAGACAAATACGTTCCGTCTTGCCTGCTCCTCGCCGGTCTGGAAAGGCCCCTGGGCGGCAAACAAGGGATACAGATCCGCCGCGCGGCATTCCAGCGCGTAGTAGGACAGGTCCTCCGGTCTTTGTCCGGCGTCGCATAGCGGGAAGCGCGTCTTCATGTCCCGGAGCTGGCTGCGACCCGCCTCGTTGAAGGCAAGTATGCGAACGTACGGAGCGCGTTTTGCCAGATCCTCCGCAGTCAGGCCCAAAACTGCGCACATCACCATCCGGCGAAGCCGGCTGTGCGTATAGCGCTTGGATTTGACGGCCGCAAGCACCGCCTCCAACCCCGGCTGGCGGCGTCCTTCGCGCATGAGCTTGCGCCAGAGGCCCTCACTGCCAAAGGGCAGCGAGGCGTAGTCTGACTCGCCCATGGTGCGAAGGCGATACAAAACGGCCCGCTCCCCTGCAGCCATGGTGTGCGCTGCAGCACCCAGATACAAGTCAGCCGCTTCCGGCGGAACGGCAGCCGTCCAGTCCCCGCCTTCTGCCATGGATCTGCGGATGGAAGAGGCCGAGGGAGACAGCGGATCAAGCTCCGCCGCGTGGTAATCACCCTCGCGCCGGACGGGAAAGATCTGCATCGGCAGCGCGGAGCTGACAATGGCCTTGCAGTATTCCAAGCCCAAAATGTCATTGGGACGGCTCAGATCGAGCTGCACGCCCAGCGCTTCCAGTGCACGCTGGCGGGCTGCGGGATAAGAGCAGCCGGTTTCAAGCTCCCGGCGCAGCAAGGGATCAAACGAAGGTGAAAGATGAAGCCGGGCCGCCTCCATCAGCGCCTGGCCTGCCCCGCTTTCGCTGCCAAAGCTCAAAACCTCACACCCGAGGGCAGAGAGCAGCTCCACACCACGGGCAAAGCCCTCGGCGGAGGACAGCGCATAGGTCAAAGGCAGCTCTAACACCAGATCCGCCCCGCCCAGGACGGCTGCGTGTGCCCGGACGGATTTATCCAACCTGGCCGGTGCGCCCCTTTGGACGTAATTGCCGCTCATGAGGCAGACAATCACGCATTCCGGACCAAAGCGCTCTCGCACAAGCCGAAGCTGGCGGGCATGGCCGTTGTGAAAGGGATCGTATTCGCAGATCACACCGATGCGGATCATGGCGGTTTCCTCCGGTTTCTGGTTTAGAACGTAAATTCCGCAAAATAAGGCTTGCCTTATGGGAGAAGTTGGTATAAAATAAAGGTCAGAGGTATTTTACCACAAAACCCCGCCATTTCATAGAACTATTTTAGGAGTGTACAAATTTATGAAGATCCTTGTCATCAACGCCGGCAGTTCCTCTTTGAAGTATCAGCTCATGGATCCCGACTCCGGTGAAGTCTTCGCCAAGGGCCTTTGCGAGCGCATTGGCATCGACGGCAGACTGACGCACAGAGCCCTGGAAAAGGACATCAAGGTCGTCCGTGACATCCCCATGCCCACCCATGCCGAGGCCATCACCGCGGTTTTGGAGATCCTGGTGGACGAGGTCAACGGTGTGGTCAAGTCTGTGGACGAGATCGACGCTGTTGGCCACCGCGTCCTGCATGGCGGCGCCAAGTTCACCGAGTCCTGCCTGATCGACGAGGCCTGCAAGCAGGCTATCCGGGACTGCATCCCTCTGGGCCCCCTGCACAACCCCGCAAATCTGATGGGCATCGAAGCTTGCCAGAAGATCATGCCCACCAAGCCCCAGGTGGCTGTGTTTGACACTGCTTTCCATATGACCATGCCCCCCAAGGCCTACCGCTACGCCATCCCCGATGAATACTACGAAAACGACAGCCTGCGCCGCTATGGCTTCCACGGTACCTCCCACCGCTATATCGCAAAGCGCGTGGCAAAGCTGATGGGCCGCGACGATCTGAAGGTCATCAACGCCCACCTGGGCAACGGCTCAAGCCTGTGCGCCATCCGGAACGGCAAGTGCCAGGATACCTCCATGGGTCTTGGGCCCTTGGCCGGTGTTCCCATGGGCACCCGTGCGGGCGACGTGGACACCACTGTGGCCCAGTTTATCGCCAACAAGTACAACAAGACCATCGACGAGGTTCTGACCATCCTCAACAAGAAGTCCGGCGTGCTGGCTCTGTCCGGCGGCCTGAGCTCTGACTTCCGCGATCTGGAAGCCGGCGCCAACGCGGGCAACGAGAAGTGCCAGCTTGCGATGGAAAAGTTTGCCTATGAGGTCAAGAAGTACGTCGGCGCCTATGCCGCCGCTCTGGGCGGACTGGACGTTCTGGTCTTCACCGCAGGCGTGGGTGAAAACGGCCCCACCATCCGCCGGATGGTCTGTGAGGGTCTGGACTTCCTCGGCATCAAGCTCGACGAAGAGAAGAACCAGAAGCGCGGCGAGGAATGCATCATCTCCGCTCCCGACTCTAAGGTGACCGTGTGGATCATCCCCACCAACGAAGAGCTGATGATCGCGCAGGACACTGCTGAGCTGAGCAAATAAACTCCACGAAACGATATGCAAAACCGCCGGAGGCCTGGCCTCCGGCGGTTTCTGCTTTATGTGCTTTGCTTCAGGCTCTCTGTCTTTTCATAGGAGGCGATCACAGCCTCGAAAAAGGCGGCACGGGTGCGGTAGTTTTCCAGTGCGCGGACGCCTTGGATCGTGGTGCCGCCGGGCGAGGTCACCTGATCTTTGAGCACGCCGGGGTGCAGGCCGCTTTGCAGGGCAAGCTTGCCAAGGCCGGCGATGGTCTGCGCCGCGTAACGCAAAGCCTTGTCGCGCGGAAGGCCAAGGGCAACACCGCCGTCGGCCATGCCCTCAAGCGCAAGGCAGAGATACGCCGTGCCGCAGCCGGAGACGGCCGAGGCAGCATCAATCAGATGCTCGGGCAGCTCGTCAAACAGACCCGCTCCTTGCAGGAGGGCCAAAAACGCCTCGACCTCTTCAGGCGCGCAGCCTTGATGACAATACTGGACCATGCCCTCCCCCATCGAGACAGGGGTGTTTGGCATGATGCGGATGATGGGCGCGTCACGCCCGCTCAGCTCCAGCACGCGGCAGATCGGCACGCCGGCAACCATGGAGAGCAGAACGAAGCGGTCGGTTCTGGCACGCAGATCTGACCGGATCCCTTCCAGGACCTCGGCGAGCATCTGGGGCTTGATGGCAAG
>ONCN01000189.1 GCA_900316335.1 uncultured Eubacteriales bacterium
TCAAGGAAGCAAGTGAAACAGGGTATTGGCTTGAACTTCTGCATCGGACAGGGTACTTGGATGATCCGACGTACAAATCTTTGGGAGACCAATGTTCTGGTATCCGTGTGATGTTGGTGGCATCCTGCAGAACCGCCAAGCAGAATATGGAGTCAAATTGATAAACGGGAATTTGACGAGGGAAACATGGTAATACTGATTACAGGCGCATCCCATGTCGGGAAAACTGTTTTGGCACAACGGATGCTTGAGAAACACAAATATCCTTCTTTTTCAATTGATCATTTGAAGATGGGGCTTATTCGCAGCGGCATGACGGATCTCACACCGGAAGAGGATGATGCGCTTACAGCATATCTTTGGCCAATCGTACGAGAGCTCATAAAGACTGCGATCGAGAATAAGCAGAACCTCATTGTTGAGGGTTGTTACGTTCCCTTTGATTGGAGAGATAGTTTTGATGCGCAGTATCTACCGTCGATCAGATTTATCTGTCTTGCTATGTCAGACGAATATATCAGTTCGCATTTCGAAGAAATAAAATCACATGCCTCTGACATAGAAAGAAGGCTCGATGATTCTGATTGTACAGTGGAACAACTTAAGCAGGACAATCACCGGATCATAAATGGGTACAAGCACAGTGGAGAAACGATTACTTTGATTTCAGAAAGCTATGAGGATTCAATAAGAGGCATTTTGAATTAACAAATCCCGGTTTTCCCGTTCATGGTTTCTTTTCGCGTTTCGTTCTGTGGCCTGGTCCCTTTTTGCGCGTCCTTCACATGAAAAAAGCGCCTTTTGTCGGCAGACAAGAGGCGCTTTTTTTCGGGTTTTACCGTTCCTGCCCCTTTCCGGGCGGCCTTATTGCGATACAATCTCCGGGATGGTGAGGCCGCTGCGGACGGCGCAGACGGCCAGCTCTGTGCGCGAGCCCAGGCCGGTATTCTCGATAAGGTGCCGCACGTGGTAGCGCACCGTGGGCAGGCCCATGCCGAGGCGTTCGCCGTTTTCCCGGTCGGACAGCCCCATCGAGAGCGGCCGCAGCCGAAACTGAAAAATGATACTTGCTTTTTGTGTACGGCGTGCTATAATACATTTGTGGTTATTCTATAAAACAGATCACGCTTGGAGGGACCGGTATGATCTATTTCGACAATGCCGCCACCACCGTGCAAAAAAGCGACGCGGTGATCCACGCGGTGACGCAGGCAATGACCGGCATCGGCAACTCCGGCCGCGGCGCCTATGAAACCGCCCTGTCTGCCTCCCGGCTGATCTATCAGACCCGTCTTTTGGTGGCCCAAGCCTTCGGCGTGCCAGGTCCCGAGCGGGTGATCTTCACCTCCGGCGCGACCCAGGCACTCAACACCGCCATCTTCGGCGTGCTCCGGCCGGGCGACCACGCGATTGCCTCAGATCTTGACCACAACTCCGTCCTGCGCCCGTTGTACCACCTGCAAAAGCAGGGGGTGATCGACCTGGACTTTCTGCCCGCCGATCAGACCGGCCGCATCCGCAAAGAGGATCTTGCCGCCGCCCTTCGGCCCAATACCCGGCTCGTCTGTCTCTGCCACGGCTCAAATCTGACCGGCAACGTCACAGACCCCGCGCCTTATGCAGAACTTGCGCACAACAATGGCGCCCTGTTTTTGCTCGACGCCAGCCAGACGGCCGGTCTGCTTCCGATCTCGATGGAGGATATGGGCCTGGACCTGCTCTGCTTCTCCGGCCACAAGGCGCTTATGGGGCCGCAGGGCATCGGCTGCCTGTGCCTGAGCCGCCGCGCCGAGGTTTCGCCCCTGCTCTACGGCGGCACGGGCGTGCAGACCGAGCTGCCCGATCAGCCGCCGGAGTACCCCACCCGCCTGGAGGCCGGTACGCTCAACGGCCCCGGCATTGCAGGCCTCCACGCCGCACTTGAAGAGCTTTCGCGCGTTGGCATGCAGACCGTTTTTGACCACGAAAGCCGCCTTGCCGGGCAGTTTGTCCGCCTGGCGTCGCAGATCCCCGGCCTTCGGCTCTACGGCGACTTTGACGGCCTCAGGACCGGCACGGTCAGCCTGAATGTGCGCGACTATCCCTCCTCCGAGGTGGCAGACGAGCTTGCCGTGACCGACAACATCGCCGTCCGCGCCGGCGCGCACTGCGTGCCCCGGCTGCACCGCGCGCTCGGCACCCACGCGCAGGGGGCTGTGCGCCTCTCCTTCGGCTGGTACAACACCATGGAGGAAGTCGAGACGGCCCTTGCCGCTTTGAGGAGGATCGCATCTTGCTAAGACCAAAACGAAACACTCTGGTTGTGACCTTCCACACCACCGCCGAGGCCATGGCCATGGAAGTGCTTTGCCGCGAGCATGCGATTGCCGGCCGGCTGTTTCCCGTGCCGCGGGCTTTGAGCTCTGACTGCGGCATCGCCTGGTCCATGGACCCTGCCGACCGCCCGCAGCTCGAGGCGCTGCTCCAAAAAGGGGAGGCCGCCTATGACGAGATCTGTGAGCTGCTGCTGTGAGGATACATCTATGCTTGTATTGATCCGGGGCGCTGGAGATCTTGCCTCCGGCATCGCCCTTCGACTGCACCACGCGGGCTTCTCGGTCGTGATGACCGATCTGCCCCGGCCCACCTCCATCCGCCGCACGGTGAGCTTTTCCGAGGCGATCTGCCTTGGCAGCACCCGGGTGGAGGACGTCAGCGCCGAATATGCGACCGACTGCCCCAGCGCCCTTGCGCTGCTTCGCCGGGGCATCATCCCCGTCCTGGCCGATCCCGAGGCCGCCTGCCGCGAAGCGCTCCAGCCGGACGCGCTGGTTGACGCCATCCTGGCCAAGCGCAATCTCGGCACGCGCATCACCGACGCGCCGGTTGTGATCGGCGTCGGGCCGGGCTTTACCGCCGGTGTCGATTGCCACGCGGCGGTGGAGACCATGCGCGGGCACGACCTTGGCCGCGCGCTCTATACCGGCAGCCCGCAGCCCAACACCAATATCCCCGGTCTGATCGGCGGCTTTGCCGGCGAGCGCGTCCTGCGCGCCCCGGCAGACGGCCTGTTTGAGCCAACGGCTGAGATCGGCGATTTCGTCGAGTCGGGCCAGATTGCCGGCTATGTGGCAGGCAAGCCCATGGCCTGCACCATCTCCGGCGTGCTGCGCGGTCTCATCCGGGGCGGAACCCCGGTCTTTGCCGGGATGAAATGCGGCGACGTGGACCCAAGAGGGAAGAAGGACTATTGTTACCGTGTGTCAGACAAGGCGCTTGCCATCGGCGGCGGCGTGCTGGAGGCCATGTTGCGGATAGGA
>ONCN01000194.1 GCA_900316335.1 uncultured Eubacteriales bacterium
TTTTCCGCGCTTCTTCGATCTCGCGCTTCTGTTCTGCTGTGATTTCATATTTCATGGTCAGCATGTTCATCACCCGAAACCATTATATCACAGCTTCTTTCCTTTTTAAAGTGTTTTATTGCAGTTTAGTATAAAATCTTTTGATTTTATTGGAGCGCAGTATGAAAATCCCCTTGCAAACGAGCGGAACAGGGAGTATAATGGTAAGCGGAAGCTAACCAATGGCGTCAAAGACCCCTGCGCAGAAGATGGAAGAAAAAGCCCTTCCTTTCGCTTTCATTTCAGGCACAGGTTAGATGCGGCTAACAGGAGGCGATTTCATGTATATCCATGAATACGGCAGCAGGGACAATCCCACGTTGATTTTGCTTGCGCCAATGATGGTTTCTGGTACAGATCTGTACGGCCTGATGCGTCCCTATCTCAAGGGAGACTATCATATCATCGCCCCGGATCAGGGCGGGCACGGCAAGGCGGGCCCCTATTTGTCTGCGGACGAGGAATACCAGGCGCTGCGCAGCTTCTTGCTGGAGGTCGGATGCCGGGAAATTGCCCTGGTCTACGGGGCCTCCCTGGGCGTGGCGGTGGCCTGGCGACTGTTTCTTGATCCTGCGTTCCATGTGGCGAAGGCCTGGTTTGACGGTGTGGCCTTGGCGGAGCACGCGGGTTTTGCGGAGTGGTTCATGAAGCGGCTGTTCCGAAGCCGCAAGAAAAAGCTGGCAAAGACGAAGGTGGAAGCCTCCCCGTCTCTGGTGAAACTGTATGGCTACGACTTTGCGAAAATGATGACAAAGAACTTTGAACAAATCACGGCTCCGGATATTGACAACATCTGCCGCGCCTGCTGCCATTACGATCTGCGAAAGCTGACCGAACAGGAGCAAGCGAAGCTTCACCTGGATTTTGGAGAAAAGGACTTCGACTGGAAATACTCCAAGAAGACGATTCCGATCTATATGCCGAAAGCTGAGCTTGTGATCCGGCCCGGTTTCCCACATTGCGGCTACATGGCTGCCCATCCCGGACCGTACACGGAGGAGCTCGAAGCGTTTGTCAGGAGGTAGCAGGATGTTCTGGGATACCGTTGCCGGCGTCTATGACATATTTGTCAATGTCATCAACAGGAAAACACATCAAAGGCTGAAAAAGATCGTATCCGATCTGAAACACATCAAAGGCTGAAAAAGATCGTATCCGATCTGATCGGGCCGGATGACGTGGTGCTGGAATGCGCCTGTGGAACCAGTCTTCTGTCGGCTGTGATCGCGCCGAGGTGCAGGCAGCTCACGGCGACGGATTTTTCTGAAAAGATGCTGAAGCAGGCAAAAAAGAACTGTTCGGCCTTTCCCAACGCTTCCTTCGCGCGGGCCGATATCACGGCGCTTTCCTACCCGGACGGCAGCTTTGATCAGGTTGTGGCCGCAAACGTGATCCACCTGCTGGATAATCCGTTGACGGCGCTTCGTGAACTGAACCGTGTGTGCAAAGACGGCGGGATGCTGATCATACCAACCTATATGAACAAGGACGGCAAGGGAAAAACCAGCGGCTTTGCCGGGGCCGTCGGAAAAGCCGGCGCGGACTTCAAGCGGCAGTTTACCGTGGAAAGCTACCGGCAGTTTTTCCTGGATGCGGGATATTCCGACGTGCAGATCCAATTGGCCGACGGGCGGATCCCCTGCGCCGTTGCAGTTATGAGGAGGATATAACATGAGTCTTGCAAAACGGTTTTTCAGTCAGACCCGGAAGCCGGAGGGCTTTCTCGGGAAGATCATGCTTGGCACGATGAACTCCGGCCACGCGAAGCTGGCGGACTGGGGAGTTTCGCACCTGCCGGACGCTGCGCCGAACCATGTTGTGGACTTAGGCTGCGGCGGCGGACGGAACGCAGGCGAGCTGCTCAAACGGTATCCCAAGGCTCACGTGACGGCGGTGGACTATTCCGAACTGTCCGTGGAAAAAGCCCGGGCGTATAACAAGGCCATGATCGCAGCGGGGCGCTGCGAAGTCCTGCAGGGGGACGTGTCGGAGCTGAAGCTCCCCACTGAGGCCTACGACCTTGCAACAGCCTTCGAAACCATCTACTTCTGGCCGGGCCTGGAAAAATGCTTTGCACAGGTCGCCAAGGTGCTCAGGCCCGGCGGATATTTCATGATCTGCAACGAGTCCGACGGGACCGATCCCACCAGCCTGAAATTTGAGCAGATCATTGACGGCATGAAAAACCATACCGCCCAGGTAATCGAGGCGGCGCTGAAGGCCGCGGGCTTTGCCGACGTAAAGACCGACCATCATCCCTCCAAGCCCTGGCTCACGGTGCTGGCCAGGAAATAGGAGGGGGCACAGCGTATGCAGAGGCGCATCCGATCCACCTGCAAACTCGCCGCCCGGGCCTTCTGCGACGGGGACGACGCGGGCTACGGCGATCTGCATCCGAAGCTGATCTGGGGCCGCACAAATACCATCGGGCGCGGCGGCAAGTGCTGCGACTTTCTGCTGGAGTATCGGGGATGACACAGGGGGGAACGCAATGAACACGATCGGAATTGCGCACAATCTGGACCGTCCGCGCATCCGGAAGCTCCTGCTGATCGGGCTGTTTGCCTCGATCCTCACGGGGGTCGGGGACTTTCTGCTCGGGTACGCCGACAGCACGGCAGGCGGCAGCGTCGCCGCGCGCGTGATGGCCGGAGCACCGAACCTTACGGATTGGCAGATGATCGCCGGCAGCCTGCTTGGCTTTTTCGGCATCTTTCTGGAGGGTCTTGCCTGCTTTGCCATCTACCGCCTCATGGCGGACGCGGCGCCGAAGTACGCCCACCTCTACCGGGCCGGAATCTTCGGCTATATCTGGCTGGCTCCGGTTGGCTGCCACCTGAACGTGGGTATCCTGAACCTGGCCTATCATTATCTGCTCCGGGCAGATGCTGCGCTTGCGGCAAGGGCGGCGAACCTGCTGTTTTTCGGCTTCAGCCTGCCGATATACCTGCTGCTGGTGCTCTTCTGGCTGCCGATGATGCTCGTCCAGTTCAAAGCGTTTTCCAAAGGGCTGACGCCTTATCCGAAACAGGCCAAATGGTTCTGCGTGCTGATCGGTGCGGTCCTGGCGCTGGTGCTCTCTGCGATTTTTGGCCCTGACACGGCGCTCGGCGCAGGCATCGGCACCATGTTTTTGAGCTTCGGCAACGCCTTCATGTTCGGAGGGCTTTTGCTTACCCTGCCGGACCAGGCGCAATTTACGGCGTTTGAAAGCGCCCTGCCCCGGCCTGCACAGGAAAAGCGATGAAAGGAGTGCAACATGCTATTCACCATTTTTCTGGCGATTGTGTTCTGCGCGGCGATGGCTTTGATGCTGATCGCCTGCGTCGCGTTTATTCAGGACAACAAATTCTTCTCCTCTGCCCCGAAGGAGGCGCGGGACGTGCTGATCCAGAGAGAGCACGAGCTCTTCTTTGGGGCCAGGGCGATCGGGTGGACGCTGTTTCTCATCAGCGTTCTGATGATCCTCGGCGTGGGCGTGATCGCCGTCTGGGATGGCCTGAGAAGCGGCTTTTCGTTTTGGCAGTTCTTTTTGCGGTTTGTGCTGATCCTTACCATTTATAAGATCTGCGACATGGCGCTCATCGACAACTTCCTGCTTCTCAAATTCCACTTCTTCCAGCACTATTACCCCGAGGCGGCACATGTGATGGAGGGAAGAAAATACGGCTTTAATATTGTGAGCCAGCTTTTGAAGCTGTTTGTGATCTTCCCCGCAGCTTCTGCGCTGGCAGCGTGGATCTGCACCCTGGTTTGAAGGATGCGGGGGAGGGATGATAGATGCTTGCCGTCAAACTGATTGCAGAGGGCCTCGTACTGGGCTTTTTGCTCTGTCTCATCTGCGCCGCCGGCATTCGAAACGGCGCCGTCGGCATGGTCCATCTGTATGATCAAGCGGTGCAAGAGCGCGTCGTTCAGCTCGGTCTGACGAGCAGGGCGTCGATCCAAAAGCGGAGCCGATGGTTCAGAGGCCTGTGCCTTCCGGGCTATCTGGTCTACGTGCTTCTGTGCGTATACTGGATCAACGGCACAAGAGGCTTCTTCGCGGGGTTCTGGCAGGCCTTTGTGATTTTGTCCATCCTGAATTTGATCGACCGCTTACTGATCGACGAGTACTGGGTGGGTCATA
>ONCN01000192.1 GCA_900316335.1 uncultured Eubacteriales bacterium
ACGTGCACGCCCTGCTCCTGCTTTTCGCTGGCGGCGGGGGCGGGCTCGGTGGGCGTGCCCGCCTGGCCCTGCTGCGAGGGAGCGGGATCTGTCTGGGGCTTTTGCGCGCCGGTGCAGGCGCTCAGAAGCAGCGCAAGGCACACAAGCAGCGCAAGCAATCTTGTCTGTTTCATGGTCATTCCTCCCTTGTAATTGTGCGGGTATCCGAATTGCCTTCTTGGTCATTGGACGATGGCCGAGGCGAAAGGTTCCAAAAACCGCGAAAGTTCCCGCTCAAACCAAAAGCCGCCCGGTTTGCCGGGCGGCTTTTGGTCTTGAATGGAGAGAAGCGCTTATTCCGCGTCGGCCTCTTCCGCCAGAGCCTGAGCCTGCTCTTCCACAGTGGGCTGGAGCAGCGCACGGATGGACAGGGAGATCCGCTTGTTCTCGGCGTCCACGTCAATGATCTTGGCGTCGACTTCCTCGCCGACGGTGAGCACGTCCTCGGGCTTGCCGATACGGCGGTCCGCGATCTGGGAGATATGGATCAGGCCGTCCACGCCGGGCACGATCTCGGCAAAGGCGCCGAAGGTCATCATCTTGACAATCTTGACCTTGGCCACGTCGCCGACGTTGTACTTGGCCACGAACTGGTTCCAGGGGTTCATCTCAGCGGTCTTGTAGCCCAGGGAGATCTTCTTCTTTTCGGGATCCAGGGCGATGACGTAGACGTCGATGACGTCGCCGACCTTGACCACCTCAGCGGGGTTCTTGATCCGGCGCCAGCTCAGCTCGGACACATGGACCATGCCGTCCACGCCGCCGATGTCGACGAACGCACCATAAGAGGTGAGGGACTTGACGGTGCCGGTGTACTTCTTGCCGACCTCGATCTCGCTCCAGATCTTCTCCTGCGCGGCTCTGCGCTCTTCGGCAGCCACGGCCCGGATGGAGCCGACGACTCTGCGGCGGGCGCGGTTGACCTCGGTGATGCGCATCTTCACAGTCTGGCCTCTGAGGGCAGACAGATCGCCGCCGCGGGCAATGCCGGAAGCGGAAGCGGGGATAAAGACGCGGATGCCCTTGACGTTGGCCACGAGACCGCCCTTGTTCTCCTCGGTGATCTTGCCTTCAACGGGCTCTTTGCTTTCAACGGCAGCTTCCAGATCGTCCCAGATCTTCAGGCCGTCGAGCTTCTTCTTGCTGAGCTGCACGGTGCCCTCCTGATCGTTGACACGGACCACGAAAACCTTGATCTCGTCGCCGACCTTGAGAACGTCTTCAGGCTTAACATTGGGATCTGCGCTGACTTCATCACAGGGGATGTAACCGGCATGCTTGGTGCCCAGGTCAACTTGGACTTCGGTGGAACGAATTGCCGTAACGACGCCGGTGACCGTATCTCCTGTATTTAGAGTCTTGATACTAGCGTCAAGCAATGCTTCAAAGCTCTCCTCCGTTGCAGTATCAACTGTTTTGATTTCATCCATGGTTTGATTGACCTCCTTTATTATCCACGCAGGTGTCGATGCCCCTGCTGTGATGCCGATGTGAGTCGCGTGCCGAAGGGCTGCCCGGTCAAGCTGCGCTGCGCTGTCGACCAACTGGACGTTGTCGCACGCTAAGCGGCAGATCGCGGCAAGCTGACGGGTGTTGGAGCTTTTGCTGTCGCCCACCACCACCATGGCGTCGCAGCGGGCGGCAAGCTCTGCCGCCTCTTGCTGGCGCATTTCGGTCGCTTTGCATATTGTATCAAAGATTTCGCAGTTTGTACACACTTTTTTTGTAATTTCCCCGCATTTTTTCCATAAATTTTGGTTGCCTGTGGTCTGCGAAACCATTAAGAGAGGTTTTTCTCTCATTTCCGGGTGCTCGAGCAGCCAGGTCTCCAGCTCCTCGGGCGTTTCAAAGACGCGGCAGTCCTTGCACCAGCCTGCAATGCCCACAACCTCGGGGTGCGCGCGGGTGCCGATGAGGATGGGAAGCCTGCCCTGCCCCTCGGCCTGGCTGACCAATTTGTGGATACGCTCCACAAACGGGCAGGTGGCGTCAATGACCCGGCAGTGCTTCTGCTCGAGGGCCTCGTATACAGCGCGGCCTACGCCGTGCGAGCGGATGATCACCGCGCTGCCCTCGGGGATCTGCTCGACCTCGCCGATCTCCTGCACGCCCATGGCGGCAAAGCGCTCGACCACATGGCGGTTGTGGATGATGGGGCCAAGCGTGACAACCGGCCCCTGCTGCGCCGCCCGCTCGACGGTTTCGACCGCTCTGGTCACGCCAAAGCAAAAGCCGGCGGTCTTTGCAAGTGTGATCATGCCTCTGCCCCCATCTGATAGATCCGGGCCATCAGCTCGTCGGTGTGGCGCTGCATCTCTTCTGTGGAGATCTTTTTTGCCGAATAGGCAGGCTGGTACGCCGGCCCGATGATGCACCGGATGGGCTGGAAGGGCTTGCGATCATGGGTCAGATAGACCGGCACAATGGGCACGCCCGTGCGCTGGGCCAGCATCACGGCCCCGGCCTTGGCCCGGACCTGCTTGCCGTGCTTGACCCGGGTGCCCTCAGGGAAGATCAGAAGCTTCTCCCCGCTTTTGAGGATCTTGAGCGACTTTTTGATGGCATTGAGATCGGCATTGTCACGGTCCACGGGGAAGACGCGGAATTTGCTCAAAAACCAGCCGCCGAAGGGCTTATCCATCACAGACTTCTTCGCCATGGTATAGGGCGGATATTTGGTGCCCATGGCCATAAAGACCCAGAGCGGATCTGCAAAGCCGGAGTGGTTGCAGCAGATGACGCACGGACCCTCGGGCAGGTTTTCCCGGCCGCGGAAGGTGGGCCAGTGATAGAAGCGCATAAAGACCCACAGCAAAAAATGCAGGACGGGATAGACGTATTTAACCGCAAAATTCATAGGCTCGCCTTCTTTTTGATGATCTGCTTGATCTCGGCCACGCACTGGTCGATGGTCAGATACGAGCAGTCGAGGACCTCGGCGTCATCGGCGCACTTGAGGGGGGCAACGGCGCGGGTGGAGTCCTGCAGATCGCGCTGGACGATGTCCTTGTAGATCTGGGCATACTCCACCTTCTCGCCCTTGGCCAGAAGCTCCCGATACCGGCGCTCGGCACGCACCTCGGCCGAGGCCGTGAGGAAGAT
>ONCN01000048.1 GCA_900316335.1 uncultured Eubacteriales bacterium
TACTTTCTGTGCGCACAGAAAGTAAGCAAAGATGCGCCAAGGAGGGGGAAGATTTCGATTTCTTCCCCCTCCTTGGATCCATAGCGAAGGATGCCAGTTGCCGGAGCCCAGCTCCGGCAACTGGCAATAAAATCTCGCGGCCCACCGGGCCGCTCTGCCCTAATTAAAACGACCAAAAGGGTCTTACCCCTTTTGGATTACCCGCGGCTCTGAGGATCCGGGGGTTTTCGTTTTGTTTGGGTTTTTGCAAGGGACGTCTGATAATCAGCGCACCCGCAAATATACGCCCGCGGCGATGCATGCCCCTACGGTGAATACCCATCCCCATAGGAATCGATCTCGAAGCGTCACGAAGTATAACGCCCAAGGGGCTAGCTGCGCGTCGCACATGCGCCACTACGGAATGTGATGCGCAATGTTGCGTATGATTGTTTTCGCCAAATTACGGCAAATCGATCAATCGCTCGAACGAACACCAAACAGCCTAAAAACCCAAACAGAAAAATGCTCTATTCGTTATAAAAACAATAAAGATGCCCCGGTGCCAGGACTGACACCGGGGTACTGCTGATAGTAGCTTGATCAATTATCAAGAACATTGTATTTTACAATTCCATTCTTTACTGCCAACAAAAGGTTTTCTGGGTTTTGGTCATTTAAGATATAGACAGTGAATGTAGGCCGCTTTACACCGAGAGTGATAAGCAATTCGTATCCTGATTGAGACATTGTGCGCATGCTCTGTACAACAGTCTCCCAGGATTTCAAATCCTCCTTGCTGCCATAATTTGCTAACACCTTCAATGCTTCTGCGAGACCCTTTTGCGTTACCATAACCGAATAACCGTCATCTTCGTCATATTCAACAGTATATTCTATACCATCTACCTTTGGCAGATTTGAAGCAATCAGATCTTTTATCGTTTCCGAATCGGCAGCTGTATTCTCTGAAGTCTGTACGTTTGGAGTTTCTGTTTCAGATGTGGGTTGTTCAGTGTCTTCTGGCACCTCGGTTGTGTCTTCTGTCTGCTCTGCCGGTTCTTTTTCCGATTCTGTCGATTCGCTATCCGTTTTTACGCTTTCTTCTTGAGTCTCTTCCTCAAAAGTATATCCCGGCTTCTCACAAGTCAGAAGGATTTCGTCATTCTTGTCTGCACTCATGCCAGGCTCGGGCAATTGATCCGTCACGGTCCAAGCCTCATCGTCAAAGATGGCAGCGTCCTGGAACGTTTTGGTTTTGATGTTGACGAAACCCATCTCTGACAACTTAGCCTTCGCCTCTTTGTAATTCAGACCGATCAGCCTTGGAACAATCAGATCTGGACCGGAGATCCCATCGAGCAGCTCACACGTTTTGATATCAATAGAACTGCTGTTGCAGTGCACTTTACAAAGGACGGTCATCTCTCCGGAAACAGAAATCAGCTTCGTAGACTTTACGCTGTTATCAGTGCTTTTGTAGAAAACAAGCGTATGTTCACCTTCAGACAGTTCCGTGAGGCGGGTAAAGTGCTCACCGTGCGGGATAAGTCCAATCCTGGTTTCATCGACATATAACTCGACGTCATAACGAGACATCATCAGATTGCTTTCACACTCACAGTCAAAATAGACGGAAAACATGTCCGGAGCTTCTGTCGGCACTTCTTCAGTGGCGTCGTTTTTTGTACGGTCCTTCTTGCCGTCGCCCAAACTGCCAAGCAAAACAAGGACCAGAACGACCGCGGCAACGATCAGTATTATGTTTTTCTTTTTCATAGTGCTACCTCTCTTCGTTTGGTTTGATGATGCTACGGGTAGATATGCTGCAAGAAAATTATAGCCCGATAACGGGCTATTGTCAAGTATCGTGCATGTTCTTATGATAAAAACGGTATTGTATACACAGGCACGTTTCACAAGGAGGCAGCATGATCGTTTATGAGCGGCTTTGGCAGACCATGCGGCGGCGGGGGATCTCGCAGTACAGGCTGATCCGGGAGTATGGGGTGAGCAGCGGACAGTTGGACCGGCTGCGGAAGAACCAGGGTGTGAGCACCTATACCCTCGATCAGCTTTGCCGGATTTTGGACTGCCGGCTGGAGGATATCGCGGAGTTCCGCCCGGCCCCGGAAGCGGCCGGAGACTCCGGGATCACAAGCAGTATACCATGAAAAAACCCGGCCGATTCCCCCGCTGTGGGGGAACCGGTCGGGTTTTCTCGAAACGCGTTCGAAGCCTTCCGTCAACGATTCGGATCAGTCCTCTTTGCCCTCTTGGGCCAGCAGCGGGGCAAAGCCGTGCCGGGCCAGGCGGCGGTCGAGCTCCGCCGTGTCTGAGACGTGGTCTGCCAGCGCGCGCAGGATGATCACGTCCCGCGCAGCCCGGGCATAGAGCGGGCTGTGGTCCGCCGCCTTGAGCAGACGATCGGTCTGCCGCCCATCGCAGCCCATCGTCACGCACAGGCGCAGAACCGTGTCCCGGTCGCGCGGCAGGCGCTCGCCGCGCAGATATTTGTCCAGCGTGCCCTTGCTCAGCCCGGCGCGGGTGTAAAGCGCGGTCTGCGACCAGCCGCGCTGCGCCATGGTCTCGCGCAGGGCGGCGGCAAAGGGCTTGTCCGGGTCCAAAAGGGCTTCCCGGTTGTCCCGGAGGGTCTTGTGAAGCTCAGACTCTGTTGCCTGGGTCAGAATGTTGGTCAAGGTTCCGGTGGTGATATCGTTTTTCATGTGCAAACCCCTCGCTTTTTTACGAATGGTGTGGTAAAATAAGGAAAACGCGGAAGGAAGGTGCGGCTATGACGGATCTGGAGGCCAAAGCCCTGGCGCAATATCGGCCCATCGGGCAGCTTGAGGACTCTGGGCTGGAGCTTGTGCAGCACGTGACCGACAATACCGTGGCCGTGCGCAAGCACCTGACGGTGTATGACCGCCGCATCTACGATGCGCTCCTGCGCCAGCCGGTGGACCACGTGCCCCGGATCCTTGCCATGGGCGAGGAGGACGGCGTGCTGACCTTGGTTGAGTCCTATATCAGCGGCGCCACCCTGGAGGATCTGATCGACCGCGACGGCCCCATGGACCCGGGCCGGGTTCTGGATTTGGCGAGAAGCCTGTGCCATATTCTGGAGCAGCTTCACACGCGCACGCCCCCGGTGATCCACCGGGATATCAAGTGTGCCAACCTGCTGCTGGACCAGAGCGGCAGCCTGTGGCTGCTGGATCTCAATGCGGCCAAGCCCTACCAGCCCGAGCAAAGCAGGGATACCCGCCTCATCGGCACGCAGGGCTACGCCGCGCCCGAGCAGTACGGCTTTCAAAGCTCCGGCCCGGCTACGGATCTGTATGCCGTGGGTGTGGTGCTCAATCGGCTGCTCACCGGGGCCATGCCCACCGAAAAGCGGGCGGATGGTCCGCTTGGCCGGGTGATCGACCGATGCTTGAAGGTGGATCCGGCGGATCGCTATCCGTCCGCGGCGGCGATGCTGGCGGATCTGGAGCGCGTGCGCGTGAAGGGCGCCGTGCAGCCTGTGGACACCTCCAAAAGCTGGATCCCGCCTGGCTTTCGCACCGGCACAACATGGAAGATGGCGGCGGCTCTGCTGGGCTACGGCTTGATCTTTGATCTGTGCCTGACCATGCGCTTTGAGGAAAAGCTCTGGCCGTCCCGCATCACCGTGCTGGGGATCCTGCTGAGCTGGGTCGCTCTGTGGACAAACTACCGCGGCCTGGGGCGGTGGATCTGGCGGGCAAAAACCTGGTGGGCCAGGCTGCTGATCGGCCTTGGGCTGATGAGTGTAATCTTTTTTGCCTGGATCGTGCTGCTGACGATCATTTCCTAGATAGAGTCAGCGCCGGAAGCGGAATAGGAGAAAACGATGAAGAAGCAAATTCGTATTTGGCTTTGGCTGCTGTGTCTGGCGGTGCTTCTGACGGCCTGCGCAAGCGGCGTCACCCGTGTGCAGGAGGTGCCCCTGTCCCGGCAGGTGCCGGACGAACCCACCGCCGCAACCGCCGCCCCTGTGACCGAGGCGCCGACACAAGCGCCCACAGAAACACCGACACAAGCGCCCACGCAGACGCCCACCGAAGCGCCCACCGAAGCGCCGACCGAGACGGCGACCGAAGCACCCGCTGAGGCTTCCACACAGGCGCCGACCGAAGCGCCGACAGAGCCCTCCACCGAAGCGCCGACGGCTCTGGTCCCGGACGATCCTGCGCCAGATAGTGCCACGTCGCCCGATCGCGCGGTGCACGACTACGTGATCAACACCAACACCGGCAAGTTCCACGAGCCAAGCTGCTCGAGCGTGAAGCAGATCAAGGACTCCAACCGCTGGGACTTCACCGGCACGCGCGAGGAGGTCATCGAGATGGGCTACGAGCCCTGCAAGCGCTGTAACCCGTGATGCGCCGCGCCACTGGGCAACAATGCCGACTGCAAATGAAGCAGTCGGCATTGTTTATACGCCCAGAACCTTTACGCCGAAGCTGCGGAGCATCCGGCACAGCGTGCAAAGGGGCAGGCCCATGACGTTGAAGTAGTCGCCCTCTAAGTGGCTGACCAGTACCGCGCCGCGGCCCTGGATGCCATAGGCGCCGGCCTTGTCCATCGGCTCGCCGGAGGCGATATAGGCCCGGATCTCGGTTGGATCCAGCGGTCGGAAGGTGACCTGGGTGCACACGACCTCGGTTTTCTGCCGGGCGTGGGAGTGGAGCGTCACCGCGGTATAGACCTGATGGGTCCGGCCGGAGAGGGAAGAGAGCATCTGCTCTGCCTCCTCGGGAGAGTGGGGCTTGCCCATGATCTGCCCGTCCAGGACCACGATGGTGTCGGCGGTGATGACAAGATCGTCCTCGCTTGCCTGCCTGAGAATGGCTGCGGCCTTGCGGGCGCTGATATCCGCCACGGCTTGCGCCGGGGTCAGCTCCGGGCGGACGGTCTCGTCAATGCCGGCGGTGAGGATTGTAAAAGGGAGATCCAGCTTTTCCAGCAGCTCGCGCCGCCGGGGGGACTGGGAACCCAGTATGATGGCCATGATAACTCCTATTCTACCCCGCGGTAGTACAGTCCCCGGGTCTGGCTGCCGGGGTCAAAGACCGGGGTGCCCCGGTATTGCTCCAGGGTCCCGTCTACCTCAATGGGGTTTTCTGTGGTGAATTGCAGGCGCAGCGCCCACAGACCCAGGGCCTTGAGCTCCTCCTGCTTATCCAGCAAAAACAGCTTTTTGCCGTTAAGGATCACGCTGCGGCAGGTATCCTGGTCCTTCAAAACCCGGAACTCCTCGCCCCGGCGGTCGATGAGCTTGGTCTGCCCGGTCTTGCAGCCGCACTCGCCGGTGCGGCCCCGGATCACGCAGTTTTCCGTGATCATCAAGGGCAGCCGCCCATAGGCCAAAAGCTCCACAGGCAGCGGCTTGGACAGGTCGCGGATCTGCGGCAGAGTCAGCTCAAAGCTCGCCGTGGCGGAGCTCAGGCCCCACGCGCGCACCAGATGCATGGCCCTGGAGTTGAAGAGGTTCAGCCCGAAGTCGCCGCAGATCTCAAAGCCGCGCGAGCGGGCCAGGCCCAGATGCCCGATGTTGCCGCACATGGCAAGCCGGATGCCCAGCGCGTAGGCATAGTCCAGCTCCTGCCGGACGTGGGCGGTCTCGCTGTCAAAGATGACGCGCGGCAGCACCACGCCCACCTGCGTGGGCTCCTGGATGCGAGACAGCCAGCTATGGTCCTCCCGCAGCAGGCTCAAGGGCACGTAAAGCCGCGCGGGCTTCATGGACAGAAGCTTCGGCGTGATCTGATCCGGCCTGAGCACGCCCACGGTCAGCTTGGGCGCGCGGCTCTGGCCGGGCACGATCTTGGCCGGCACGTAGCGCCCGACCTCACGGCTTTGCCCCTCGCGCCCTCTGAGGGCGGTGAGATGGGTCAAAACCTCGCGGCGCATGGCGTTGATGGCAGCAGCCGACAGCGTAAGGCCGGGGTCAATGACGCTTTTGGTCTCCACCACGTAGTAGGGCGTGCCGCCGGTCTTGGAGAGCCTTGCGTGCAGATCCTCCTGGCTGAGCGCCCTGCGCTGGGCAGGTTCGGGCCGCGGACCCTCGGTTTTGCAGATGTTGCCAAGATCGTCCTGCACGGCGAGCATGGCGGGGTCGCCCGCCTTGACCACGGCGTAGAACCGCACGCCGACCAGGGGAGCCTCGTTGTTTTCGTAGCTGGCGCGGGCGGCCTGCATCAAGGTGCGGTTTTCCTGCTCCTTCTGCCGGGTGCCGAACATGGCAGGGCCCGGCTTGCCGATATAATAGTCCTGGGTGAAGCCCTGGCGGGAGAAGGCGTCGCGCAGATCCTTCATATCCTGGGCCGAGACCTGCGCGCCGTCGATGCTGGCGCGATACAGCCGCGTCGCCACGGCGACGTACTCCGGCCGCTTCATCCGTCCCTCGATCTTCACAGAGCTTACGCCCATGCGCTCGAGCTCCCGGATCCAGGGGATCAGGCAGTTGTCCTTGAGCGAGAGCGGATACTTGGTCTCAAACCGATCGTAGCCGTAGGGCAGGCGGCAGGGCTGGGCGCACTGGCCCCGGTTGCCGGAGCGGCGGCCCACCACCGAGGAGAAGTAGCACTGCCCGGAATAGCACATGCACAGCGCCCCGTGGACGAAGACCTCGATCTCGATTGGGGAGTTGCGGCAGATCAGCGCGATCTGCTCTCTTGGCAGCTCGCGGGCCAGAACCACGCGGCTGAGCCCCATGGCGGCGGCCTGCTGCACGCCCTCGAGCGAGTGGACCGACATCTGGGTGGAGGCGTGGATGGGGATCTCCGGACACATCTGCCGCAAAAGGGTCACAAGTCCAAAATCCTGCACGATAAAGGCGTCCACCCCGGCCTTGGCCACCGCGGCGATGGTCTGGGCGGCCTGGGGCAGCTCGCGGTCTGTGACCAGCGTATTTAAGGTGAGATGGACCTTGACTCCCCGAACGTGGCAATAGCGCACCGCGTCAGGCAGCTCGTCCAGGGAAAAATTCCTGGCGTTCTGCCTGGCGTTGAAGGGACCGCAGCCGAGATAGACTGCGTCTGCGCCGCATTGTACCGCCGCGCGCAGGGCATCCATGGACCCGGCGGGGGAGAGAAGTTCCAGCATGATGTACGACCTCGAATTGGGTGATGATTTGGACCGTTTGGTACATCACATTATAACAGACCCCCGATCAAATTTCCATACCAAACCGCAGAGATTTGCAGCGAAGATTTTTCCGTCTTGGTCATTTTCACAGAAATATGACATTTCGACACTTTTTCCCGCCGACCACAACAGGTAGTTTTTTGGGTGACATAATCCCCCCAAATAACCTTACTCCACATGTGCAGAACCGAGTGGTTTTCCACATTATCCACAGGGTTATCCACAAGCTTCCGGATTTGCGCAGGGTGTTTTTTGTCGAATTATGGAAACTGGCCAAAAAAATTTGTTAGTTTTCAACATACGCCGCGCTTCCGCTGTTTCCGCCGCCATTCGGGCCGTTTTTCCCGGGTCCCGCGCAGCGCCCGCGCGCCGCCGAGAAATCCGCAGGCGGAGCTCACAAGATTATGTAACCTTTTGTTACCGCTTTTCCACCACCCGCGGCCCACTTCCCCACAGCCTGTGGAAAACCCGCCCCGCCCCGGTTGCCCCCAGGCGCAAAAGAGTTACCATAATCACCCCGCGCCCGCGGATCCCCGTGCAGGGGCGATGGCCGTGGATCCCATTTCCGGCGGCAGAGCCGCCGCAACTGGGGAATACAATACAGAACAGTCCACCGGACTGTTCTGCATCGCTCGTTCGCGGTAGATGCCCCAGTGTATCGCCGCAAGTACGTATCCGTGTGTAGGGGCGAGCATTGCTCGTCCGCAGGAAAGGCCAACGATAAGACAACGCCGATGCAAATTCGCAACCAGCCCGGGTACGAATTCGCATCGGCGTGTTGTGTTTTTGGTGGTTGTTGCCGCGGACGAGCGGTGCTCGCCCCTACAGCGAACTACGCCTCCCGTAGTGGCCGCTGACTCCCAAGGGACTAGCTTCGCGTCGCACAGCGGCCAGTCGCGAAGCGCGCGTATCACGCGGCGTCTACGTGCTGGCGCATGTGGTCATGCGCCACGACTGGCTTGCGCGTGCTCGGCGTGTACGAGGATGGCGGGGGTTCCGTCGGGGCGGAAGGCGCCGAATTCCAGGCCGCAGGGCGTAGGCCTGCGCAGGAAGGTGAGCTCGTCGCCCTCAAAGCAGCTATTGCGGAAGAAGAGCTCGACGTTTCCCTCGGGGAACGCCTTGAGCTCGCCGGACGGCAGCAGGCTCAAAAGCGCGCGCAGATAGGCCACGTTGTTCATGTGGCCGCCAAGATCGATGTCGGTCGCGCGCACGGTCCAGGTCCCAAGCGTTTCGCAGCCGGAAAAATCCGGGTCCATCCGCGAGAAGGCCGCCGGGAAGGCAGGCTCGTCTGAGAGCGTCAGCTCCGGCGCAAAGATTCCCTTCATGGGGTGCAGCCGGCCCGTTGTGGTGTCCAGCACGGCCCATTCGGTTTTGCCCTGTGCCAGCAGCTCGCCGTTCTGCTCCATGGCGTACTCGCGGATGGCCCGCATCCGCTCGGGCACAAGCGGGCAGGTGGTGAGCGTGACGGTCTCCATCATGCCGGGGCGGCGCAGGATCCGGACCTTGGTTTTCACCGTGAGCCAGAACAGCCCGCGCGAGAGCATATCCTTCGCGCCCACGCCCAGATGCTCGGCGTGCTGGGTGGCGATGTCCATAAACAGCGAGAAGACCCCTGCCACAGAGAGCTTTCCCTCCAGGTCGCAGAGGCTGGGATAGATGATCTGAGATATGCGAAGTTCTTCCTTCATATGTTTCCCTCCTGAAAAGATCCGGCCTTTACCGGCTCACACCGTCGTAACCTTCGTCTGTAAACCGGATGGACAGATGATTTGGCAGGCAGATGATCGGCGCGCCGCCGCTTTTTGCGCCCTGGCGCATACAGTCTCCGTCCGGGCAAGAGGCCTCCTCCACCCGAATCGCGCCGTTTTCCACCACCAGGATATTCCAGCCGCCGGCATAGTCCACCCGCAGCCGTGTGTCGGCGGAAAGGTCCAGCCGTGCGACCAGCGCCCCGTCGGAGTAGACCAGGGCCGTCCCGGCGGGTCGTGCGGTAAGCTGCTGCACCAGCACGATCAGCCCCAGAACCAGGGCCAGGGCCGAGAGCAGCAAAATCCAGCTTCGGGTCTTCATCGCCGCACCACCGTAAACGCACAGCCGGAGGCGGCCTGCTCCAGCCCCTGGGTCAGACGCACGCTGCCGTCGGAAAACAGCCAGATGCACTCAAAATCGTCGCTTTCGCGCCACAGGGCCTCGCCCTTGTCATAGCCCATCACAAACAGGGCCGTGGACAGGCCGTCGGCCAGAAGGCCGCTTTCGGCCACCACCGTGACCGAGCGCAGCTCGCCCTGCACGGGGCAGCCCGTGGCAGGATCGAAGATATGACAGTAGCGGGTGCCGTCGTATTCAAAGTAGCGCTGATAGTCGCCCGAGGTGACCACGGCCCGGGTCCCCTCCACGGCCAGCGTCACCACGTAGGCGGCCGGGTCGTCCGGGTCCTGCACGCCGATGGTCCAGGGGGTCTTGTCGGGCTTTTCGCCCACGGTCTGGATGTTGCCGCCCAGAGAGAGGATGCCGGTGAGCTGCCGCTTTTCCAGCTCTGCGCGGCAAAGATCCGCGGCGTAGCCCTTTGCCAGCGCGCCGAAGTCCAGCATGGTGTCCTCGTCAAGCTCCACATGGTCGTCATACAGGTGGACGCGGCTCAGCCCCACCAGCTTAAGCGTGCTCTCAAGCTCCTCCTCCCGCGGGATGCGGTAGGCGTCGGCGGTGAAGCCCCAGAGCTTCACAAGCGGGTAGATGGTGGGGTCCAGCGCCCCGTCCGTGCGCGCGCTGAGCGTCTGTGCCGCGCGCAAAAGGGCCAGGATATCGGCGTTGGTCGAGCTGCCCAGGCGGTTTAGCATACTGAGGTCCGACCGGTTGTCGGTGGCCGACAGCTCCAGCTCCAGCCCTGCGATCAGATCGCCCAAACTCTGGGCGGCCGCGCCGTCGTCGTCGCCGTACAGGCGGAAGTCCATCTGGGTGTCCATGGCGTAGAGAATGCTCTCCGAGCTCTCGGGGAGCTTTTTGCACGCGCACAGGGAAAGCAGAATCGCAAGCGCCAGCAATAGGGAACAGATGCGTTTCATAAGAAGCCTCGTTTCATCACAAGATCGTCCGCACCAAAGGCGGGGCCGTTTTTCCCTATCTTATCAAAAAAAAGCCCGGCGGTCAAGCCGCCGGGAAAAAAGATGCGAAGGTATTGCCCTCACAAGTCTTCGTCTGCCGGGGGAGGTTCGGCGCCGTAGCGCGCCTCCAGCCGTCTGAGCAGCGTGACCAGCGGCACGATGAGCGTGCCCGCCGCCAGGTTGCCAAGCGCGTGGGTGACGTCCCAGGGAAAGCCCGCTGCGATCCAGGCCAGGGTCTGTTTCAGATCATAGCCGAAGGCCAGCGCCTGGAAGGGCGCGTAGAGCGTGCCGTAGCACAGCCCGTGCAGCGCGCACACGGCCATATACAGCGGCACCTGCACCTTGACCGGCAGGCCCTGGGGCAGCAGCATGGTCACGCCCCACAAGACCGCCCACAGGTACAGATACGGCACCCACCACACGGAAAATCCTGCGTGGATCAGGCCGGTGAGAAAGACGAACACGTAGATCGGGATCAGCGCCCTGCGCCGATAAACCAGGGTGAAGACCATGGTGAACATCCCGATCAGATGGATGTTGGGCAGAAACTCCGTGATGACCTTGGAGGCATACATCAAAGCGCCGAACATGGCGAACAGACAGATGTGCCGCAGGTCCGTTTTTTTGCTCACTTGGAGGCGACAAAGGCGTAGGTGGCGCCGTCGGTGATCTGGGTGGCGTCCACGCCTGCGGTGGCGTACTCGTCGCCCTCGTAGAAGGCCCAGTACATGCCGTTTGCGTCATAGTCCAGGGTTTCGTCGCCCACGGTCTTCACATACAGGCCGTATTCGCTGTCCTCGCCGTCGATCAGATCCAGGCTCACCAGAGCCTCGCCCACGGTTTCGGCGTCGGTGTGGACCGCGTAGCTGGCGGTCTCGCCGTCAGAGAAGGTGACGTTGAAGTAAAACAGCTTGTCGCCCTCGCCCACTTCCTGGGGCGCGTCGGCGTCAGCGGTCTGAGACTGGGCGTTGTCGGGCGCCGCGGTCTCTTTCTTGGCACAGCCGGTCAGACACAGCGCCGCCGCCGCAAGCAGCACCACGAGGACCAGGCACACAAGACGGGTTTTGATGGTGTGTTTCATGGTTCGTTCTCCTTTATAAAAGTATCGGTGCAAAGCGGCGCCGCCTGGTGAAAGCGGATCGCAGTCATCCCTTTCCGCTGCCGTACGCGGCAGTGCCAGAGCTCGTAGGGGCGGTGCGCGTCGGGGCAGTCTTCCGGCTTATGGCAGCAAACACGGCCTTCTCGTTTCCAATGACCATCCGCCCTGCGGCAGGCGGTGTGTTTGCCCACGCCAAATACGGCCACGGTCTGGCACAGGCCTTGCACCTGTTTCCTGTTTCCCTGACTTTGCGGGCCTATTATAAAGCGCCCGACCTCAAAAGTCAAGGCCGGGCGTCGTTCTTCCGGGCTGCATGGCAAGACCCGGCCCATGCGCTGCGCATGGGCCGGGTCTTGCATCATTTTGCTAGCTGCGCAGATACCGGGCCAGGATGGCCGCGCATTCTGCGCGCGTCAACCCCTGCCGTGGCTCCATGGTGACGCCGCTTTCTCCCGCGGGTACACCCTGCAGCACATGGTTGCCGTAGGCCCAGCGCATGGGCGTTTGCGCCCAGGCGGAGATCTGCTCGAGGTCCCGCACCCTCAGCTCAAAGGTCCGGGCGGCGTCTTGCAGCTCTGAGAGCGGCTTTGCGCTGCCGGACCAGCCCGCGCAGAACCAGCGGTAAAGAATGGCGGCAGCCTGCTCGCGCGTCACAGACTGCTCCGGGGCAAAATGGGTGCGGTCCACACCCAGCACAATGCCCTCTTGCGCAGCCCAGGCCACAGCCTTGGCGTACCATGCCCCTGCCGCAACGTCGGCAAAGCCCGCGTGCGCAGCCTCCGGCGCGCCGGAGGCGCGATAGAGCACCGTCACCAGCATGGCGCGGGTCATGATCCCGCCGGGCGCAAAGCGGTCAGAGGATACCCCGGTGAAGATGCCGTTGTCAAAGCAATAGCCCGCGTCGTCAAAGAACCAGTCCATGCTGGTGACGTCGGCAAAGGGGACGCCGGTTTTCCACGGCCTTGCGCCGCGATACCGGCACCAGATCTCATATACGTCGTCCGGGGTCAGAAGCCCCTGGGCAAAAGCCTCCTCCACGGGCAAAAACGCCCCGTCTGTATATGCCACAAAGCCGCTGAACGAGTATGCCTGGAAGGAAAAGAGGAAGCGGTCCACCACGATCTCGACCATGTTGAGCGTGTGTGGCTCGTCCTCGGGCGCAGACGTAAAAAAGAGAAAAACGTCCGTGCTGCCGTAGCGGCCGAGATGCCCGAAGTTGGTCAGCGGCGCTTCGCTGCCGATATAGTCCGCGTAGGCGGCTGCCACCGCCGCACGATCGATCTCAGGCGCAGTGGGCGTCGGATCGGCCGCCTGCGCGGCCGGCGCGCACGATAAAACGACGCCGCAAAGCAGGACCAGGGCCAACAGGCCCGACCAAACGCGTTTCATTGTAAGACCTCCTTTTACTACAAAGCAGATTTGATTAGTTGCTTACGATAACTGCGAGAACAGCATTCGGCGGAGTGTTGGAATCTACAAGACTAATACGTTCTACATTGAAATAGTAGGTCCCAGATGACGGAACGGTATATTCAATTATTTCTACATTGTTTACACTGCTTGCTGAGGTCGCAACCGGAAGACCAATTTGACCATAAATGAGCTCGAGATTAAGATTGTCCAAATCTGAAATAGAAATTGTATTTTAAATTATACTTCGCTTATAAACATTTGTCAATAAAAAATAACACGTTTGAAGAAAAATACAATAAAAAATTATGAGCTTTCAATGGAATTATATTCGCATGGTTGAAAGACAGCAGGAAAGTCACATTTTTAGCCGATCGGGAAAACGAACGCCCCGGAAGAACCAAGGGTGAACCGCTCCCCGTCAAGAGGACAGTGAAATAATTAACGAAAAGTTCACAGCGCTGCGGCGCTGTGGCAACCGCAGATTTCGGTATGAGGCTTTCGG
>ONCN01000181.1 GCA_900316335.1 uncultured Eubacteriales bacterium
AATCACCACCCCGGGGACGGGGCCCAGCCCCGTCCCCTCCCGCACCCTCCCGTAGTGGCCGATCTTCAGAGCCCGTAGGGGCCGAACTCGAAGAGTCACGAAGTATGACTCCAAAGGACTAGCTTTGCGTCGCACATCGGCCCGTCGCGAAGCGCCACGATCCTCAGAGTCCGTAGGGGTCGATGACCACATCGACCCGTCGCGCAGCGCCATTGTGTGCACCTCCGGTTTATAGAACGGTCGGAGGTTGTACAGACCATCGAAAACCGTGGGATTATCGCAGTGTGTATGCTGGCGCATGTGGTCATGCGCCACTACGGCGCATGTGCGACGCGCAGCTAGTCCCGTGGGAGTCATGCGCCGCTACGGTTCTCCGCGAAGAACTTACCCCCGCATCGCAATCCCCATGCGACGAATGCCGCGATTCATGGCGGCATTGCCGCCGCTTCACACCCACACAACAAGAGGAGGTACAATATGAAGAAACTCACCCGTGGCATTGCTTTGCTTGTATGCCTTGCAATGCTTCTGAGCATGCTTCCGATGAGCACCTTTGCCGCCCAGGATAAGGCGCCTGCGGCAGAGGACATCGACCCCACGATCCCCATCTTTGAGAACCCTCAGTACTCCTTCAAAGAACGTGCTGCTGACCTGGTCGCCCGTATGACCCTGCAGCAGAAGGCGTCTGAGATCACCAGCCAGAGCGCGCCTGCCATCTCCGCTTCTCAGCTCAGCGGCGGTGCCTTGAACGTCCCCGCAACCAAGGGCATCGGCGGCTACACCTGGTGGTCCGAGACCCTGCACGGCACCCGCGGCGGCGTCAACTACCCCCAGAACACCACCGTGGCATCTACCTGGAACCCCGACCTGTACTATCAGGAATCCACCAACATTGCCCAGGAGATCCGCGAGCGGGGGAACACCAACCTCAACTTCTATTCTCCCACCATCAACATGCACCGTGACCCCCGCTGGGGCCGCAACGAGGAGTCCTACTCCGAGGATGTCTACCTCACCGTGAAGATGGGCACCGCCTGGGTCAACGGCCTGGAAGGCAAGACCATGGACGGCGAAGTCATCGACCCCGATGGCTATCTGATGGCCCACTCCACCATCAAGCACTACGTTGCCAACAACAACGAAGGCTCCTCCTCCGGCGACACCACCGGCCGTCTGAGAGCCGGCGCCATCGGCAGCCTGCGCGCGCTGCGTGAGTACTACGCGCTGCCCTACGGCGACATCATCCGGAACACCGACGTGTCCTCCGTCATGACCGCCTACAGCTATTATGGCATTGCCCCCGGCAAGTTTGATCCCAGCTCCTACAGCTCCTATCTGATGGACACCCTGCTGCGTGAGGTCTACGGCTTCGACGGCCACATCACCGGCGACTGCGACTCCGTCAACTCCATGCAGAACCTGGGCTACATCAACCCCCGCACCGGCAAGGTGCTCACCGCGGCCGAGGCCTTTGCAGGCGCTCTGGCCCACGGCGAAGACCTCGAGTGCAACGGCGGCCACAGCTCCCCCGGCTCCGGCACCAGCGGCTTTAAGACCACCTACGGTCAGCAGATGAACAACATGATGGGCATCGAGACCGACAAGGGCACCTTCACCGAGAACACCGTGGATATCGCCCTGCACCGTCTGATGACTGCCCGTCTCGAGACCGGCGATCTGGATGGCAACATCCAAATCAAGCAGGACGCTTCCGCCCGCAACTCCAACACCCTAAGAGACACCGTCCGCCGTCCCCTAGTTGAGCAGATCAACCGTGAAGGCGTGGTCATGCTGCAGAACAAGGACAACTTCCTGCCCCTGAAGTTCGACGGCATCACCAAGGTCGCCATTGTCGGCGCCTGGCAGACCAACGGCAGCACCGGCCTGTATGCCCAGGCCTCCGGCAACCAGCAGAACATCCAGGCTGGTATCCAGGCTGCCTTCAACAAGGTCAAGTCCGGCATCGAGTACACCCTGATCACCAGCAACAGCCTCAGCGACGCCAACAAGACTGCCATTGCGGACGCAGACGTGGCCATCGTGGTCTGCGGCACCTCCGGCAGCTACTCCCAGGAAGACCATGACCGCACCACCATCGCCCTGCCCGACAACCAGGAAGCTCTGATCAACAACGTGGCTGCCGCCAACCCCAACACCGTCGTCGTGATGGAGACCTGCGGCCCCATGCGTGTCAACCGCTTCCAGGATAACGTCAAGTCCATCCTGTGGTCCAGCTTCGGCGGCCAGTGGAAGAATGGCTTCGGCGATATCATGGCCGGCTACTGCCCCTCCGGCAAGACCACCGATACCTGGTATAACGAAGTCAACGACACCGGCGTGTCTGACGTGCCCGCCATCACCGACTACGACCTGTACCCCTCCGAGGGCAAGAACGGCCGTACCTACATGTACTACAACGGCGAAAGCAAGCCCAGCTATCCCTTCGGCTATGGCCTGAGCTACACCACCTTCGCCTACTCCAACCTCAAGATCGACAAGACCACCTACGACGCCAACGACACCGTCAAGGTCACCTTCGACGTCAAGAACACCGGCTCTGTGGCCGGCAAGGAAGTCACCGAGCTCTACATTGCCCAGCCCGATGCGCCCGCTGCGCTGAAGCGGCCCATCAAGCGTCTGGAAGGCTTCCAGAAGGTGGATCTCGAGCCCGGCGAGACCAAGACCATCACCATGGACGTCAAGATCGAGGATCTTGCCTTCTTCGATGACGCTGCCGACTGCTTCGTGGTCGACACCGGCAAGTACCAGGTCCAGGTCGGCACCAACAGCGATGCGGCTGCCAATCTGACCACCGACTTCACCGTCTCCGGCAAGGTCACCGAGGTTCCCGCTGTCATCACCCTGAAGCCCAACCAGGACGGCGACAAGGCGCTCGGCATCGAGCAGCGCCTGATCTTCGGCAAGAACAAGGAAATCGACCCGCAGATCACCGTCGCCATGAACACCGAGAAGCTGTATGGCTACATCATCAAGGACCAGCAGTCCAGCATCAAGCAGATGAAGTCCTGCGACCTGCCCGAGGGCATGAAGGTCACCTATACCTCCAACCGCCCCAGCGTTTGTAAGGTCGAAGACGGCAAGATCAAGACCGCTGCGCCCGGTGTTGCCACGCTGACTGCCACCGTAGAGTACAACGGCGTGACCGCCACCGGCGAGGCCGTCATCTACGTCATGACCAACACCGACGTCGACGAGATCACCGTTGACGGCGAGCCCCTGAACAAGTTCAGCCCCACCAGATATAAGTACTCCATGACCCTGGAGAACAAGAATCACATCCCCGTCGTTGCGGCTTCCTCCTCCAACCCCGATCTGGAGATCACCGTGGAGCAGGCTCCCGAGCTGCCCGGCGTGGCCACCGTCACTGCCAAGGACAGGGATTCCGACGTCTCCTCCGTCTACGTCATTACCTTCAAGGTCAAGGCCGCAGCCAGCGCCTCCACCGAGATCGACTTCTCCCTGCTGGCCGACGCCGGCAAGTACGAGATCGTCGGTCAGAACCAGAGCGAGATCGGCGAGGACGGCCTGCCCCTGATTGCGACCCGTAACTCCATCGAGCCCGTCAAGGGCCAGAACACCGGTGAGCAGGCCACCACGCCCGAGGACCTGGTGAAGGTTCCTGTCTCCGGCGACTGGACTGCCAGCCTGGAGGTCGAGTTCGACAGCACCGGCGCTTCCAAC
>ONCN01000193.1 GCA_900316335.1 uncultured Eubacteriales bacterium
TCAGATCGGATACGATCTTTTTCAGCCTTTGATGTGTTTTCCTGTTGATGACATTGACAAATATGTCATAGACGCCGGCAACGGTATCCCAGAACATCCCGTCGCCTCCTGTTAGCTTTGTCTAACCAGCATTTATTCCAATCCCTGCGACGCGGAACCTTTCCCACAATCTCATGTGCAGTGGTCTTTTGGCGCTGCTGGTTAGCTTCCGCTTACTATTATACTCCCTGCTCTGATTGTTTGCAAGGGGATTTTCGGAAAATGCCGGAAAATACGTGCCCGTCTTTTGCCCGACGCGCAGCGTGCAATGGGCCATCGCGCTTGCAGAAAGCAGATACGCACCGGCAGGCAAACCCCGGTCGGCCCGGTCGGGCGGAAAGTTTGGCGATTGGTTTGCATCTGCGCTTGCAATTTGAGGCGTAGTGTGCTATGATTAGTTAGCAAAGGGCAACTATCCGGAGCGCCGGGACTGGGCTCATTCCGACTGCCGGGAATGGGCTTTCTTCCGGCGTGGCAGTTAGCTTATGCAAACAACAGAAATGAGAGACAAATCAGGAGGTATTACCATGTTTACCGGAAAAATTGCAATGTTTCTCTATGGCACGCTCTTCGGTGCAGCCGGTCTGAAGCTTTTGGCCAGCAAGGACGCGCGCAAGGTGTATGCGCAGCTCACCGCAGCGGGCCTTCGCTGCAAGGACGAAGTGATGCGGAACGTGGACGAGGTCCAGGCCGCCTGCGCCGATATCCTGGCGGACGCCAAGCAGATCAACGCAGAGCGGGAAGCGGCGGACGAGGCCGCCTTCATCGAGGACGCCGCCGGGGAAGAAGCGGCCCAGGCATGAGATTTCAGATCCTGCACCGCAGCCCCGGACGGCTCCGCCTCCGGGCCTGCGTCCGCTCGATGACGGTCGGGCAGGCTGACCTTTTGGAGGCCTGGCTGCTCTGCATCCCGTCGGTGGAGCGGGTCGTGATCCAGGAGAACATCTGCTCTGTGACGGTCTGCTATCGGGGTGACCCCGCGCTCGTCACCGAGCGCCTTGCCGCCTTCTGCTATGAGACGGCGGAGCAGACGCTCCCGCCCCTGCAGCGCAGCAGCCGGGCCATGAACCGGGCATACAAGGAAAAGCTTGTGGGCATGGTGCTCGCCCAGCTCTGCAAGCGCTGGCTTTTGCCCGCGCCGGTCCGCACGGCCCTGTGCGTGTGCCAGTCTGTGCCGCGGATCGTCGCCGCGCTCAAGACGCTGTGCGCCCGCCGCCTGACCGTGGACGTGCTCGACGGCGTTGCAATCGGCGTTTCTCAGCTCACCGGGGATTATACTACGGCGGGCTCCGTGATGTTCCTGCTCCGTCTGGGTGAAACCCTGGAGGAGTGGACGCACAAGCGCTCGGTGGAGGACCTGGCCCGCAGCATGGCCTTGCAGGTGGAGTCCGCCTGGAAGCTGGATCAGAACGGCCGCCAGAGCCTGGTGCCGCTCAGCGACGTCGGCCCGGGGGATCTGGTTTTGGTCCACACCGGCCACGTGCTGCCGCTGGACGGGATTTTGGAGCAGGGGGACGTGATGCTGAACCAGGCCTCGCTCACCGGGGAGTCCGTCCCCGTGGCCAAGCGGCCCGGGGCGGCGGTCTACGCCGGCTCTGTGGTGGAGGAGGGCAACTGCGTCCTGCGCGTCACAGGCACGGCGGGCGAGAACCGCTATGATCGCATTGTGAAAATGATCGAGGACTCCGAACGGCTGAAATCCGGGGTAGAGCTGCAGGCCGCCAGTCTGGCCGACCGGCTGGTGCCCTGGTGCCTGGGCGGGAGCCTGCTCACCTGGCTTCTGACCCGGAACGTGCCCAGGGCGGTGTCGGTATTGATGGTGGATTTCTCCTGCGCGCTCAAGCTCTCCATGCCGCTGAGCGTCCTGTCGGCTATGCGGGAGGCCGGAAACCGGAAGATCACCGTCAAGGGCGGCAAATTCCTGGAGCGGATCAGCCAGGCGGACACCGTGATCTTTGACAAGACCGGCACGCTCACCAAGGCCTGCCCCACGGTGACGAAGGTGGTGCCCTTCCATGGGCAGACGCAGACGGAGATGCTGCGCGTCGCCGCATGTCTGGAGGAGCACTTCCCCCACTCGGTGGCAAACGCGGTGGTCCGGGCAGCCCGGGAGCAGGGTCTGGACCACGAGGAGATGCACTCTGAGGTGGAATACGTGGTGGCGCATGGCATTGCCACGCGCATTGCGGGCAAGCGCACCGTCATCGGCAGCCGCCATTTTGTATTTGAGGATGAGGCGGTACAAATTCTGCCCGAGGACCGGGACGCCTTTGAGGCGCTGGAGCAGAGCCTGTCGTGGCTGTATCTGGCGGTGGACGGGGTGCTCTCGGCTGCCATCGGGATTTTTGACCCGCTGCGGCCGGAGGCAAAGCAGGCTCTTGCCGAGCTGCACGCATCTGGCATCGGGAAGGCCGTTATGCTCACCGGCGACAACCGCAGCACCGCCGCGACCATCGCCGAAGCGCTGGGCGTGGACGAGTTCCGCGCGGAGGTCCTGCCCGAGGACAAGGCGGACTATATCAAAGCCGAGCAGGCTGCAGATCGGACGGTCATCATGATCGGCGACGGCATCAACGACACCCCCGCGCTGTCGCTGGCGGACGTGGGCATTGCCGTGGGCAGCGGCGCCACCATCGCCCGCGAGGTCGCAGACGTGGTGATCGCAGCCGAGGATCTGCGGGAGCTTGCCTGGCTCAAGGGGCTCTCCAACGCCCTGATGGGCCGCATCCGGCAGAACTATCACTTTGTCATGGGCTTCAACGGGGCGCTGATTTTGCTGGGCGCCCTGGGGATTTTGCCGCCCGCCTTCAGCGCGCTGCTGCACAATTCCTCGACCCTGCTTTTGAGCCTGCACAGTCTGACAAATCTGATGAATGAACCCGAACACAGGAGGGACGTGCCGTGAAAAACCATCGCTTTTTTGCCTGGGCTACCGTGGTCTGCTTTGTGCTGACCATCCTCACCGGCTATCAGAAGAAATAACCCGGGCCGCAGGCGTGATCATTGTGGCGCTGCTGGGCTATGTGATTTCGGTCTTTGTGATCCACACCATCGAGTCGGAGCGCAGCGTGATCGGCACGCTCTATGCCCTG
>ONCN01000196.1 GCA_900316335.1 uncultured Eubacteriales bacterium
CTTGCAATCTCAATCTCTTGACATCTTCAAGAACAACTATTTTTATAATTGTCCAAGGTGTTTGTTCATGTTTCTCGTTGTTTAATTTTCAAGGTACATTTGCGCCGGGTTTGATGAGCTCTCGCCGCAGCGTCTTTCGTATTCTAGCACTCGAAAGACGAATTGTCAAGAACTTTTTTCGTTTTCTGCAAAATTCTTTTTCAAATCATGCTTTAGAGAAGCCCTATCGCTGAGCGCTCAGATATACTAGCACAAACAGATTTGTTTGTCAACACTTATTTTTGCTTTTTTCGAGGTTTTTCGCTTTTCTTTCCATTGACCGCTTATGCCAAGTATGGTATACTGCTTTGGAGGTGATCTTATGCTGCAGGATATCGGTCAAGGACGGTTTGACAATCAATTCCATTTTTATACGGTTCAAGACCCGGATACGGTTTTACTCTATTCCGAGCGCGGCGTGCTGGGCAAGGAGGATGAAGGCTTGCTTCAGCTTCCTTCCTGTGCACAGCTTGGTGATACACTGGGCGGGATCACCCTTCGCTATGCGTTTTCTTTGGATCAAACGAGATATTTTTATGGCTTTTCCAATGAAGAGAACCCCTTCCCTGCTCCGGATGGATTTGAATGGATCGCAAGCAGGCATTACCGAGAGATGGTGCCGCAGGATCTTGCTTATGCATGCTGTGTCGGTGAAAGCTTGCAGCGCTGGCGCAGAAGCCGCCGTTTTTGCGGGCGCTGCGGCACATCGGTTGCGGACAGTACGACCGAGCGCGCGGTCGTTTGCCCGGCGTGCGGACTTGTGGAATATCCGAAGATCTGCCCTGCCGTCATAGCTGCCGTGACCGACGGGGATCGGCTGGTGCTGACCAAATATCGCGGTCGTGCATTCCGGAAATATGCGTTGGTCGCAGGGTTCAACGAGATCGGTGAAAGCATTGAAGACACGGTGCGCCGGGAGGTCTTGGAAGAGACCGGGCTGCGCGTCAAGGATATCACGTTTTACAAGTCGCAGCCCTGGGTCGTGACTGACACGCTGTTGATGGGCTTTTTTTGTAAGCTGGATGGGCCGGACACGATCCATATGCAAGAGGACGAGCTGTCTGTGGCGCAGTGGTTTCATCGCAGTCAAATCCCGGACGATTATTCCGCAATCAGTCTGACCGGAGAGATGATCGAAGTTTTCCGCAGCGGTGCGGTGTTTTGACGCAAAAAAGCCGGAGGCGAGCCTCCGGCTTTTTGCGCATTGTCACCAGAACTTTTTTGCGGCCTTGCGCTGCACGATGACGTACCAGACAAAGGCCAGAAAGCCGACCGCCGGGATCAGATAATCCACGACCCAAGTCGGAAGCGAAATCAAGGAAGTAAAACGCGTAGACGCATACAAAAGGCCCAGCAGAAAGCAAATAATGCCCAGAGTCAGAATTCTGGGGAAAATAAAATCGATAAACCCATAGGCATCCTTGCAATCTTTCGGCTCGCAGTTGCCGGGATAGAGATAGCGATTTTCAAAGAGATAGTATTGCACCTTGAGCCGGATGGCGGAATAAATTGCGTAACCTCCGGCAAAAAGAAGCATGCCGGCCATGAGAAAATTCAAAAAAGCAAGTGGATCATTCATAACGGTGTCGGATCAGTCCGAGCTTCCCCCTCTCTGTGCCGCAAACAGAATCTGCTGTGATCAGCATTGTGATTATAACAGTTTTCGTTGAGAATTGCAACAAAAATGCTTGTAATATCGGCTCAATCGTCGTATAATCGGGAAAGAAACTTTTGGAGGCCTCTCATGTCTGATGTAATTGCTGCCATCGCAACGGGAAACGCACCCTGTGCGATCGGTGTGATCCGTTTGTCCGGGCCCGGCTGCGCCGCGGTTGTCGGAAAGGTATTTCGCTTGCGCTCCGGCGCGGCTGTAGAAGATGCACCCAATCGAAAGCTCATGATGGGCACGCTGTACGACGTGTCCGGCCGTGAGATCGACCAGGCCCTGTTGGTTTATACCCGCGGCCCTCACAGCTATACCGGCGAAGACACGGTGGAGCTGCAATGCCATGGCTCGCCTGCCGTGCTGGCCGCAGGGCTTGAAAGTTTGTTTCGCGCAGGCGCCAGACAAGCAGGGCCGGGAGAGTTCACCAAGCGGGCTTTTTTGAACGGCAGAATGGATCTCACCGGCGCGGAGGCCGTCATCGATCTGATCGAGGCGCAAACTGCCGATATGGCTGCAAACGCCGCAGCTCAGGTCGGAGGCGCGCTGGCAAGAGTCGTCGACCCGGTCTATGACGATTTGACTGATATTTGCAGCCACTATCACGCTGTTTTGGACTATCCGGATGAGGATATCCCGGCGTTTCAGCTTCGTGATTTCCGCGATACACTGGAGGCGGACCGAAACCGACTCTACGCGCTCTATGAAACCAGGCAAAGAGGTCAGATCTTAAAGAACGGCGTCCGGGTGGTCCTGCTGGGGCGGCCCAACGTGGGGAAATCGAGTCTGCTCAATGCACTTGCAGGATATGACCGGGTGATCGTCACGCAGATCGCAGGCACAACGAGAGACACTGTGGAAGAGCTGATCAAATTCGGCCGCGTACCGGCCAGAATCATAGACACTGCCGGCATCCGCGAGACCACAGATGAGATCGAAGCGCTCGGCGTAAAGCGGTCGGTCGAAGCGGCAGACGACGCAGACCTGGCTATTTTCCTTTGCGACGGAAGCAAGCCGCTGACCGAGGAGGATTGTTCAGCGATGGAAACCGCCCACCGTGCGAAGAACAGCATCGGTCTGATCAACAAGGCCGATCTGCCTGTGGTGGTGGAAGCCGAACAGCTATCATTCGAGCAAGTGTTTTCCGTTTCTGCAAAGGATGGAGATGGGCTCGACGCCTTGGGCCGGTATATTGAAGCGCTGTTTTCAGATCATTTGCCCTGTGACGGCACCATTCTGACCAATACGCGGCAGGCCGAGGCAGTGCGATATGCGGTGGAGAGCCTG
>ONCN01000197.1:0-2965 GCA_900316335.1 uncultured Eubacteriales bacterium
GCCGTCATGCGGGAAGCGCAGGTTATAGATACCCGCAGACATATAATAATAAAGCTGCAGGTAAATATCCCCGTTCGGGTCAACGTGTATCCCGCACAGGCGCCAGTTGACCTTGAGCGCGACCTCCTCCCAGAGGGTCTTTTTCACGATCTCGCCCGTTTTGGGGTCCACAAGGAAGACCGCAAGCGCCGGGTCCTTGCCGGTGTCCTCCTCATAGGTCTGCTTGAGGGCGACGGCAAAATACGCGCCGTCGTCTGAATAGGCCATCCCGACCGCCTCGGGGCGGTCATAGCCGCTGATTTGCAGATCTGCGTCCTCCGGGCTGAGGTCCGCCTGGCCAAGCTCCGCGCCGGTTTTGGCGTCAAGGAAGACCAGATACGACGTTTGCGGCTTGTAGCCCACCTGGTGGATCACGGCCACGCGGCCAAGGGCGGCGTCATGCTGCCAGAAGAGGTTTTCCGCCCCTGTGGGATAGGTATAGTTCCAGGCGACGACGCCGTCCTCGAGCCGCAGCGCGCATACGTTGCCGCTGTTTTTGACCAGCACAAGCCCGGCGTCTGGCTGCATGGACAGGCGCGTATCGGCGCTGCCCATCTCCTGCCCCGTCTGCCAGGAGGGGGACTCCCACAAAAGGGCGCCGTCTTCCACGTTGATGCAGCGGACCACGCCCGTGGAGTCGGCAAGCAGCGCGCGCCCGCCTGCATCGTCAGCGGCAAGATCCACAACGTCGAGCGGCAGCTCATAGAGGACCTCTGTAACCTTCTGCTTCCACTGATAGGCCGAAAGGCCGTCGCACAGGAGCTTTTCCACCCTGGGGTCCCAATACCGCGGCTCGCCCTGCATCGCCTGCAGCGCGCTTTGCAGCGCGTCCTTGACGGCATAGTCCTTTTGCTGCGCAAGTCCGCTTGTGACCAGGATGGAGGACATCTGGGTTTGCAGATCGTCGTTTTGCGCGGTGATCTGCTCGTTTTGTGCGGTGATTTTCTCATTTTGCCCCAGGATCTGTTCGTTTTGCTGGGTGATCTGCTGGTTCTGTTTGGTGATCTGCCGGTTTTTCACCAGCACTGTGCCCAAAAAGATCGCCATCAAGGCCGCGGCAACACCGGTCAGAGCCATGAGCCGGTTGGTGCGCACCCGCTTCTGGCGCTGCCACAGCTCGTCAAAGGGGCAGCCCATTAAGGCCGCATAGAGCCGCACGATCTCCTTGCGGAAGGCCTTGCGGTCAATGGTGTGGTTTGCGCCCGCGATGTTGGCCGCAAGCGGCTCGGTGTCGCGCAGGATGTTGCCCGCGTCGTCAAACTCGTTGAGCATCCAGGGTGAAAAGCTCTGCTCCGGCTCGCCGTCAACCAGCACCGCCAAAAGTTGGGCGCGGTCGTGGGTCTGCAGGAAATAGCGGATCTCCTGCTCGCACCACCTGGACTTGGGCAGATCCGGCGTGCAGATCACGATCAGATATTGGGTGTGATCCAGGGCGTAGGTGATGCTGTCAGACAGGCTCGAGGCCGCAGGCAGCTCGTCCTCGTCGCGAAACACCAGGCCGAGCTTGCTTGCACCGAAGCGGGCGCGCAGCTCCTTGGGCACGGTGTAGGACTCGATGCTGCGCTGGATGCGCTCGGCAGCCTCCTTGTCCAGCGGCTTGTGGCGGTAGCTGATAAAGGCGATATAGTTTCGTTCCCGGTTCTGCTGTTCCGGCTCAGACATGGTCTGACTCCCCCTCTTGTGTCAGTGTTTGGAGCAGATCCCAAGCATAATCGTCCTTGGCCTGGTCGGCCTGGGACAGATCCTCAAAGCGCGCGAGCATGGGATGCAGGCGTCTGGCGTTGTCCCGCACGGGGGCATAGTGCCAGTTGTTGAGCAGGTGGAACCTGGTCCAGCGCAGATGCTCAATGCGGCGAAGGCGGTCTCTTGCCTCGCCTTGGGTGCGGGAGAAAATTTCCCAGGCCTCGCGGCAGGCCTGCGGCGTGATCTCGGCTTCGCGGCCCAATAGCAGGGCAAGCTTCACCGGAAGGTGATCGGCCGAGGCCAGGTTGGACCGGCGGGTAAAGCCGGACAGCTCCGACCAGGGCGGCACCTCGCCGCCGGATTTTGCCCGGTAGATCTCATGCAGGCGGCGGGCCAGGCGGTCAAGCTGGCCGTGCAGCACAAGCTCGGGCGTGAAAAGCTCCTCCGGGGCGCCGAAGACCTCAACGCCCGGCCAGGGTGAGCTGAGTCTGGCGTGTACCACGCCGCGGACGGGGCAATAGCGGAACAGGTCTGTAAGCTGCTCGCGCGTGATCGTCTCGTCCTCGCCGCAGAAGATCAGCCGGTCGGCCCCGGCAAGCAGGGAAAGGTCCTGGTTCCAGGGCCCGTCCAGGATGGTGAGACGGTCGGAAAAGCCAAGCGCCGGGTCGCAGACCAGGGCCAGATCCGGGTGGTTGCGGCAAAACGCGGCGGTATCGCCGATGACGATATATTGGATCTGCTGGTCGGGGTCGAGGATGTTGCGGCACAGGCCCTCCTCCAAAATGGCGGCAAGGCTGCTGCCGTCGCCCACGATCACCATGCGCTCGGTCGGGCTTTGAGGCGGGTGGCGCTGCCAATAGAGGCGGGCGCAGCAGGTGTCGGGATCAAAGAAGGTGAGATTGTCCGGGGACAGGTCGGGGTCATGGCGGCTCATGCAGCACACCGGGAAGCCCAGCGGCGCAAGGCTGCGGGCCAAAACCTCGTTTTCTGACCCGGAGGGGCCCACGCAGAAGAAGCTCAGACCGCCCCGGCCGGCTTTTTTTGCCCCGAGCTCGGCAAGGCTCAGCTCGGGATACAGGCCCTCGGCCCCGGGCTCAGCGCCGGCAGCGTAGACGATCTGCGCGCCGGGCTCTCGTGCAAGCAGGGCCGCGGCTAAGGTCCTTGCGGCGGGTGTGTTGTGAGAAAAGGCGTACCAGCTCCGGTCCCGGCCAAGCCAGAGCTTCAGCCGGGGCATCAGCCTGCC
>ONCN01000197.1:2985-5042 GCA_900316335.1 uncultured Eubacteriales bacterium
GTGAGAAAAGGCGTACCAGCTCCGGTCCCGGCCAAGCCAGAGCTTCAGCCGGGGCATCAGCCTGCCCCGCACCAGGGCCAAAAACGCGCCCACGGCCAGAGCCAACAGGCCCAGGCTGCAAAGCTGAAAGACCACGCCGATGATCCGACCCAGGGTCGTCACCGGGAAGGTGTCGCCATAGCCGACGGTGGTGAGCGTGGTCAGGCCGAACCACAGCGCCGCGCCGAAGCTTGTGATCGAAGCGTTTTCGGCCCCCCGCTCGGCCAGCACCAGGCCCAGAAGCAGCAAAATCAGAACCGCCGCCCCGCCCAGCGCCCGGAAAAGGCGTTTGTGTTTCATACGCCCGCCTCCTGTCGAAGCATGTCGGGGATCATGCGCACGTTGTCAAGATCCATCTTTTTATAATCCTTACGCACGCCGGTGTAGCCCGCCTCGGTTTCGGCAAGCTCGTCGAGCGCCTCCCAGGGGATCAGGCAGGCGTGCAGCCGGTTTTCGGCGTCCTTGCCGATGCGAAGGCTGCTTTTGCCGGTGCGGGCCTTCTCGGCGGCGTATTGCGCGCCGCGTTGGGCCACGATCTCAGGCGGCATGGCCTCATAGCCCATGGCGTAGTGGAACGCGCACCAGCGAAGATGCTCGGTGCGGCCCAAATTCTCCAACACGTCGCCCTGCGGGTCAAAGCCCTGCTCGCGCACGCGCTTGCGGTCGGTCCCGGCCGCATGGAGGAAGGCGTCCATAAAATCCGCGCTGGCCCGGCAGCTCATGCGGGAGAAATAGTCGCAGCGCTGCCAGTCCTCCCGGGCGGTGCGGCCCTCGGCCAGATGGTACTGGTGGTTGAGCGCCATCGCCATGCGGTCAAGGCTGTCGCCCTGCAGCAGCTCGGGCGAAAACAGGGCCTGCCGGGTCCGGCCGTGCGCATCCAGGCGCTCTACGCCCCGGTTTGTGCAAAGCAGGATCGGTGCGCGCACGCCGAGATCGGCAAACAGGCGCTGATATTCGCGGCGATCTCCCGGTTTTCAGTCTCGCTGCCGGTGCACAGGGCCACAAAGTTCAGATTTGCACAGTGGCTGCGGATGTGGTCGTAGACCGAGACGGAGCGGGCGTTGTCGTCGATAAAGTCGATCTCATAGTGCGCCTGCAGACCGGGATAGCGGTAGAAGAAGCTGCCCGACTGCTCGCGGTAGCCCTTGGCGACCACGGTGGCATGGAAATGGCTGCCCTCAAACTGGCCGTTCATCACAAGGCTGCGCAGCGCGGCCTGGCCGGTCTGCCCAAAGCCGACCACGAGCGCGTCGAAGTCCTCCGTGGCTTTGGCCGCGGCGTCAAAGGTCATGGTCTCGTGCGGCGGGCTCAGGCGCAGCATCAGCCGGGCGGTGAGCTCTGAGCGCGGCAGGGCCAGCACGGTACCAAAGCCGTATCTGCCCTCCCCTGCCTGAAGCGCCGCGCCGTCAGACTCGTCCTCCAAAAGGACGGTGAGGGCCGTCTGCTCGCTGGCAACGCCGAGGGCTTCCAGATTTCTGGCCATCGCCCCGGCGTAGCGGAGGTTTTCTTCATACGAGCGGTCAAGGCAGTACAGCTCAAGCCTGCGGCTGCCCCGGCCCATGCCGATCCGCTTTAAAAACGCGGGCTCGGCGCCAAGCGCCTCGCTGTCGGTAAACAGCAGGCTGCCCATGCGCAGGATCTTGCCATCAAGCGCTGCATCACGGCCCACAAAGACGTTGACGCCGCCGGTCTTCTCAAGCCCGGCGGCAAAGGCAAGCGCCTCGTCGCCGCCGCCGAAGATCAGCCGGAGCTTGCCCCGGCGGGCCAAAAACAGGTGCAGCCGCCGAATAAGCCTGGCCCCAACGGAGGCGGCCATGGCGCTGGCGGTGGTGTAGAGGGCCATCAGATGCACCGCATAGATCAAAAGCTGCATCCCCGGCGTTTGCAGCGCAGGCACGGCGCTGATTGCGCCGATCTCGTTGCGGCCGAGGAACATGCAGAACACCGAAAACAGCGTGCGGATGACCGCCTGCGGCACACTGGGGAACAGGACGCTGTAGGCATAGCCATACAAGGCC